>JASFJY010000138.1:0-7472 GCA_050119415.1 Chromatiales bacterium
ATCGCCTCGCTCAGCCGCCATAATATTTGAAATATCCGCTGCAAGTGATCCACTTGCCAGCAAACTGGTGGCCAGGGTCGATAAGTACTTTGATGTCTTCATCATCATTCTCTTCCTAGTCGTAAGACAATTGCATGATCACCTGATTGAAATAACCAAATCCCCTTCAGGCGCCAGGATTGCTAAATGTAGATGACTTGATCTATCGAGCTCAACTTTCGTTGCAAATATTTCATAGGCTTTATTGTGCGTTGAAGTCGAAGAGAGAGAATCTACATATCGTATATTTGAGTTTATAGCGTCACACGACGATTGTTGGGTAATAATCCATATCGCGTTTGTGTCTAAATTATCTGGGACCTGAATATAGTTCTGTTAGCCTGATGTATATTTCATTGATGAATGCCTGGTGTTACGCAGATTGCACGCATTAGTATGAGACAGTACACTAGGTGGGTACTAGGGATAGCCTATGTATCGGTAGTGATTGGTTTTCGCTCACGCTGAATTAACAGCAGGCCGCTCAACGCGATTAAACCGCCACCGATCAGGGAGGGTATGGCGGGCCATTCACCCCAGATCAGCACGCCCAGCAACAGGCCCCAGAGCATTTGTGAATACTGCATACTGCTGACTGCACTGGGTGATCCGGCGTGAAATGCGGACAATACGCAGGCCGTGGCCAATGCATAGCAAAATCCACCGCCGGCGCTGATGAGATAGGCACTAGCAGCATACTCGGTGAACGACCAGCCGGGCCAGAATCCCGTCACCAATGTCATGAACGCCATACCGTAGAAGGCGAAGGCTAGCGGATGCTCGCGTTGTTTGTGTTTGACGACGAGCAGGAAACTGAATGCCTCGATAACGGCGCTGGCCAGGGCCGCCAGCAAGGCTATTTCGATCTGCCTGAATGAGGGCGACAGAATGATATATACCCCTGCGAAACCGAGGAGTACCAGTCCCAGGCGTGTCGCGTCGAAGCCTTCGTAACGGAACAGCATGGCGAATATGGCGATAAACAGCGGCATCGTCAGAATCAGTGTGTAGGCTTCAGCCAGCGGTACCTTGCCATAGCTGTAAAAAGCCAGTGCATCGATGATCAGCAGCAGGACAGCCCGTTGTAGATGCAACCCCGGTTGGCGCGAATAGAGCAGGGAACGCCGAGGTAGGATCCATAGAAACAGACCGATGAGAGCGAACAGGCTGTTGAAAAAAATCACCTGTACCAATGCATAGCCCTGCAACAACCATTTGATGGACAGGTCCATCAGCGTGTAACTGAAAAAACCGGCCAGGGCCAGCAGGATGGCGCGCATGAACAGACTCCCGAGTGTCATGATGTGTTGTGAGTGGACAATCTTGAATAAAGGGATATCATTTGTGAAACGAATTTATTTATTAAAATAAATAAAGAAATTTTATGAATTTGTCACATCATGTGGTCAGTCATCTTCCGTTTCTTGCCGCAGTGGCCCGACGCGGAAGTTTTACACTGGCGGCGGAAAGCCTCTCGGTATCACAAGCCGCGGTCAGTTATCAGATCCGCCAGCTTGAACAAAAGCTGGGTCTGTTATTGGTGGTGCGGCAGTCGGGAAGCCGGATTTATCTGACGCGAACCGGTCAGACACTGGTCGATGAATATCTCCATTGCGAACGGCGGTTGCAGTTGACGTTGGAAAGTCTCGGCAGCGATGAACCTCAGGGCAGTCTCACTATGACGGTCCCGGTTGATTTCGGCAGTGTCGTTATGCCAGTGGTGATGGCGCGCCTGAGGGAGGTTGCGCCCGGTTTGAAGTTGAATTTACACGTTAGCGATGAAGTTGTGGATCTGGTCGCGAATCAATTCGATCTGGCGCTCAGGGGCCGCTCTGATACGGCGGGGCTGAAAGTCCGGGCCGTGGCCCGGTCACGCAAACAGCTGGTGGCCAGTCGCAGCTATCTGGAACTTCACGGTCGACCTCAGTGCATCGAGGATTTGGTGGAGCACCGAGTGTTGGTGCGTGATTTAAGAAACACTTTGAGTTGGGAGCAACTGCTGGGTCAGGAAGGAGAGTTAAGCCTCAACGATTTACCTGACAAAACCATGTTGGGAAATACATTTGCTTTGGCCGAGAGCGTACGTCAGGGCTTAGGTATCGCCATTTTGCCTCGATTCGTGCTGATTTCCGAACTTCAACAGGGCCTGGTTGTACCCTTGCTGGCGCAGTTCAACGAACCCTTGATTACCGATTTTTATCTCGCGCATCTACCCGCTCCGCAAATCAACAGATTTGTGCGTTTGATTGAAAACACACTGTTGTCGGTGATCGACAATAAGCCGTTCGATAGCTGTTTTGCCCCATTAAGGAATATTTGATTGTTTCTCGATCGAGGGCGTGGTGAGCGAGAATATTCCGGATCAAGGCGAAAGACGCACGTAATTGCTCCGATCCTAGGTGTAAGGAGCCCAGTCCCCTGGGCGATAGGGAAACGAAAGAACTTATCGCCCGCGGGAGCGGGCTCCTACATTTTGTGTTCTTTCCAGAATCTTGAGAACAAAGCCACTTCACTCTACAGAGAAAGGAGTCAATGAGCCGGTACCGGGGAGCAGGCACTACACATTTTTCAATTCACCAAATCGTGTCTTGCTATAAATGTTGTAGCATCCTGTATTTCTGTATCGCTACAGTAGGTTTTACCCTTCAAACACAAGCGCTGATCATCGCCATAGCAATACTCGCCCAACTCACGCTGGCGGCAGCCATTGGCGTCTGACGCAGAAGAGGGCAGGGCTGGCAACGGCATGTGCAGGGGCCTTCAGAATCCCGGTTATCTGTCAAGGCTGAAACAAGGCAAACCGCTGAAGCGGCATGGGATGGTTATAAGCCTTTCGGGTAGTGCGGCGAATCTGCGAGAACAGTGCCCAGGATATCTGCTCTTTCTATCTGGCGCCCGGCGAGCCGATGGTTCTGCCGCCCTTCAAGCCCGGCCAGTTTCTCACTCTACGTTTCGAGCTGCAGCCCCGGGGGGGCGAGTGCGAGGTATGGCTTTTCTACAGGGTGTGCAACGGGCGCAAGGTGATCATGCACGCAGCGCTGCACGACTTGGCGCAGACCCATCCGGCAAGAGCGGAAAGGAGGCGATATGGATAGGCGCCCTGATGATCCTGGTGCATGCGGGCATCCATATCTACGCCATACTGCCTTGGCTGGCGCTGATCGCCCTGACCGTTGCCTTGTCCAATCTGATGGTCAGTCCCGGCCAGACCATGAAGGCCCATGAGGAGATTGCAGGCGGCTGCTTCGACTGCCACTGAGGAAGTCAGGACGCCCGAACAGCGCAACCGGGCCATGACTTGTCGGATCTGTTCATCTCTTACATTAGCAGCCCACTTAGCGCGCCGGGTCGTACGGGTGGGCTTAGCAGATAGCCCTGCACCATATCACAGTGCTGTTCGCAAAGTTGTTCAAGTTGCGCTTCTGTCTCCACGCCCTCACCCACCACTTCAAGACCCAAGCTGTGGGCCATGGTAATGACACTATTGACTAATAGACGATCATCGGAATTGATAGTGATGTCCTGGATGAAACTTTGGTCAATTTTTAGTACATCGAAGTGGTACTTACGAAGCTGGCTGAGTGAGGAGTAGCCAGTGCCGAAGTCATCCATGGCAATACTTATGCCCATTTGGCTAATGACTGCGAGAGCTTCGTCGACATTGGAGTGTTCCTGCATCAACACTCCCTCAGTTATCTCCACCTCAAGGTGTTTACCGGTGATACAATTTTGCTGTAGTGTATCCTTGATGAAAGGGACAAGCTCCAGATCCCGGAATTGGCGAGGAGAGAGATTGACGGAGACTTTGAAATCTCGTTTCAACAATCTTGTCATTTGCGCAGCGCAATTCAATGCATCATTGATGACGTATCGTCCAAGCTGATCAATCAATCCAGATTGCTCAGTAGCAGGGATAAACTCATCGGGTGAAACTGCTCCGAGTACACGATTGTTCCAGCGCAATAGCGCTTCCGCCTTGATTATCTTTCTGGTTTTAGTATCTACCAAGGGTTGATAGCAGACATGAAACTCATCACGTGCAAGGGCATTTTGGAGTTGTTCTTCGATTAATAGTCGTCGAGAGACAGCCTGATTCATTTCATTCGTGAAGTAACAGCAGGTGTTTCGGCCCTGCTCTTTGGCATGATACATGGCGGTATCGGCGCTACGAAGCAGTTCGGTTCCGGTTTGTCCATCTTCAGGATAAATCGCTATGCCCAGACTGGCTGTTATCATAAAGTCCCTGCCATCGAGCTGGAAGCTATCTTTAAAGCAGTTAAGCAGATTATTAGCCACATGTTGGATATCGTTTATGTTGTTAGCACTTGCCAAAAGTATGACGAACTCATCCCCTCCCAGGCGCCCAACGGTATCGCCTTCGCGCATAGTGTCGCGTAGTCGTTTACCAACTTGTACCAACAGGTTGTCACCTACTAGGTGACCCATTGAGTCATTGATCTTCTTGAAATCGTCAAGATCCATAAATAGAACGGACAACCGCCTATTATAGCGTTTCGCCTCGATAAGAAACAGGTTTAGCCTGTCTAGTACCAGTGCGCGGTTGGGTAGTAGCGTCAACGTGTCATAAAAGGCAAGATTGTGTATCTGTTCTTCCACCAACTTGCGTTCTGTGATGTCAACAAAAGTGACAACAGCTCCGCGCATAACACCCTCTTCCATGACGGGCTGCGACCAGTATTCAACTGGCACAGCAGTACCATCCTTTTTCCAGAAAACTTCATTCGTTACGTGAATTGCCTGATTTTTCCGAAATGCATCATACAATTTGCATTCCGAATCAGGATAGTGACTGCCATCCGGATATGAATGGTGTATGAGTTCATGAGTATTCTTGCCGATGATTTCATCTGCATGTTCATATCCGAGTATTCGCAGAAATGCACGGTTTACATATTTACAATAGCCCTTCGTGTCGACACCATAGGCACCCTCCGCCATCGAGTTAAGCTGTTGATGAAATTCATGCAGGGCTGTGACATCCTGAACAATGCACACACCGCCTACGATCTTTCCTGCTCCATCGTAGGAAGGTGCGCAAGTCATGGTTATCCAGAAACTGGATTCGCTGAAGCTGGCTATATAATGCCCATTGTAATAGCCAGGTTCCCCGGCCAGGGCCTTTCTCATGGCGGGCAGGACAGACTGATCCTTGAGTGACTTTAAATCCAAGCCAATGAGGTGCTCGCGTGAGTTGTGCACTGTCTCTGCGAAAAGATCGTTGCAGTAGGTGATGATGAGGTTGGTATCGTAATGCATGATGCCAACAGGCGAATACTTCAGCAATAGACGGTAGCGTTCCTCACTAGCCCTCGCTACCTCCTCGCGCTCGAATGCCTCAAGACGCAATATGATGTTCTCGCGAACATTCCAGTTCATATACCGCAAGATCACGATCATGAAGCCAAGATACAGCATTCCAGCCATGCCCATCATCATAGATAAACTGTCCCCTGTAACAAACAGACGGATGATAGACGGCACGAGAGCCGATATGGAAAACCCGATTGCACTGGCAAGATCGGCAGCATATGAAACCACGCCACCTGCCGTTAAGCCGGCCAGCATGAAAAATAAGAACATCTGATGAGGCGGGTCGTTGGGTGGATACATCACAACCCCAGCCGCCCCCCATACTAAACCGACAGCTAGGACCCCGAGACGAAATTTTCGCAGGCGTTCATCAGGGGAAGCATCTTCATCCAGCGGGCAACGTCTATAAGTAAAAGAAAGCATGGCCCGAGAAAGTGCGATCACTACGATGAGCGAAAACCAGATAAGAATCACTGTTGAATCAATCAGCTCTCGCTGCGCATAGGCAAGAATCGCGGCAAGCAGTGTGCTGGTAGCAATTGAGGTATTGTTGGAGGCAAGCATCTGTCGGAACAGCGCAGCCTGTATCGCAAGCTTCTTATCCATATTCGATCCGTGTGTGCAGCTTTACTTTAGTCCTTTATCACAAACTAGACCTACGAAAATTCCCACCATATTAAGTATAGGAGAACACTAAAAGAGGGATGGCCGGGGTTTTGGTGAGATCCATTACAAACCCGCCTAAGTCATTGTATCTTAATGACTTACCATTATCTATTGCAAGTCCTGTGCCGCAGGCCGCACCCTCGATTTTCGGTAGGGTGTGGAGCACCGCGCCAGGTAGGCGTAATAATTCGCACAAAATCCGTTTTGAATGCTTTAAGTAAGCGCCATTCGTAAGCGTTAGGCAATTATATCTTCTCAGCCGGTTTCCAGTTGTGCGGTAGAAGTTCATTGACGGCACTGGAGCGGTGAGTTGGCATACGTTCAAGGACATCATTCAGATAAGCATAGGGATCATGGTTATTCAGTTCGGCCGGCTGGATCAGACTCATGATCGCCGCGGTATGCCGATCACGGCGCAGAGATCCGGCAAACAGCCAGTTTGAACGTCCCAATGCCTAGGGGCGTATCTGGTTTTCCACCCAGTTGTTATCGATAGGCACAGCCCTGTCTTCACAGTAACTAGTTACTGCCATCCATCGTTTTAAGCTTTAATCGACCGCTCTGGCAATGGCAGAACCGTTGGCTACCTTCTGGTGCTGAGTCAGAAGCCATTGATGGAGACCATTGAGTATTGGTCTGGCTTTTTGCTACCGGATTCTCTTGCACTGATCAGCATCCAGCGCTTTTGCCTCACACACTAGTGGGCCGTGCGGTAAATTCAGTAACACTCAGAGCCCCACTACTGGGCCAAGGCAAGGTTTTTGCTTGGAATTTTTGGAATATTTGCAAAAATACAAAGTGCAACCGACCTACGCTGAATGTGCCCTTGCACCGATCTTGCCGTCCAGCTGAGGTATTTGCCCAATGATCACTAGCTTGTCTTGAGGAGTGGCACAGAGATGTGCCGTTTACGGACCTAAGGGTGGATTCAATTGCAAATCCGCATCTGAACAGCGATCCCGGCGCGATCATCGCGTTCCCGGATGAAACTTTCGGCTTAAAGCCCGGGAACTCAGTCAGGGCATAGCCCTCTCCCAAAGGGAGAGGGCGCTTATCAGGTATATGTTTGCCGCAACATTCTCACATATTCATGTGCGCGCTAAATTGCGTATTTCCGCAACCACATGTCTTGTAATTCAGGACTGTAATTCAGGACAATCATTGATAGCGACAACCATTATTATCACATACAAAGCTGTAATCCCATGAATTCTTGGAGTCTGGATTAGGTGATGGAATCCCGGTAGGTATACCGGTTGGAATCCAAGTTGGAATCCCGGTGGGTATCCCGGTGGGTATCCCGGTGGGTATCCCGGTGGGTATCCCGGTGGGTATCCAGGTAGGAATCCCGGTGGGAATCCCGGTGGGAATCCCGGTGGGAATCCAGGTAGGAATCCCGGTGGGAATCCCGGTGGGAATCCCGGTGGGAATCCAGG
>JASFJY010000139.1:0-7404 GCA_050119415.1 Chromatiales bacterium
GCTGGAGCGAGCCGTCAACGCCATAGTGGGACGTCACCAAGTGCTGCGCACCCACTTCGCAACCCATGAAGGCGAACCCTACCAGGCCATCGTCGGCGACCTTCCTATCGAGCTTGTCCAGGTCGACCTGGACAAACTCCAGCGGGAGGCGCGTGATGCGGCCCTGCAGGAGGAGGTGCGACGCCGGATTCGCGTACCCTTCGACCTGGCAAAGGGGCCGCTGTTGCGCACTGTGCTCTTCCGTCTCGACGCCGAGCGCCACGTGCTGCTATTGGTGATCCACCAGGCGGTCAACGACTCCTGGTCCCTGGGGCGCTTCTGCGCTGAGTTGGGCGCCCTTTACAGCGCCTTTGTCGATGGCGTGGACGATCCGCTGCCGCCCCTGGAGATCCAGTACGGCGACTACGCCGAGTGGCAGCGCCAGGAACTGGACGAGGAGGAACTGGCGGATGACCTGACCTACTGGAAAGAGCACCTGGCCGGCGAACTTCAGGTACTGGAATTGCCCTTGGATCATCCGCGTCCCGCCCAGCAGACCTTCAACGGCGCACGCCAGCCGGTGGCCCTGAGTGCAGGGCTACGCGACCGCCTCACGGCCCTAGCCCAGGCCAACGGTTGCACCCTCTACATGGCCCTGCTGGCCCTCTTCAAGGTCCTGCTCTACCGCTACAGCGGCCAGTCCGATGTGATCGTGGGCTCCCCCATCGCCAACCGTAATCACCGGCAGCTCGAGCCCCTACTTGGCATGTTCGTCAACACCATCGCCCTGCGCACCGACCTCGGCGGCAACCCGGATATTCCCGCCCTGCTGAGGCGGGTGCGGCAGACCGCGACGCAGGGCTACGCCCACGCCGAGCTGCCCTTCGAACGTCTGGTCCAAGCGCTCCACCCACCGGCGGACATGAGCCGGACACCGATCTTCCAAGTGCTGTTCGACTACCACAACACCCCCATGCCTACGCCGGCCATGCAGGGGTTGAGGGCTAATGCCACCGCTTTCGATCCGGGCATGTCCCGTTTTGACCTGACCCTTGAACTGGCGGATCGCAATGGCATGATAGCGGGCTGGTTTGAATACAACAGCGATCTTTTCGACGCCGAAACCATAGCGGCGCTGGCCGACCACTGGCAGCAGCTGTTGGAGGCGGCGGTGGCCGCTCCCGATACCCCCATCGACCGCCTGCCCCTGCTCACCGCCGACGAGGAGCGGCGACTGCTCATCGAGTGGAACGCGACCGCCCTGGAGCTGCCTGCCGACCCGGCCTTCCATCGCCTGATCGAACGGCAGGCGGCGGCGACGCCGGAAGCGCTGGCCGTGGTGGCCGGCGGCCAGCAGCTCACCTACCGGGAACTGGACGAACGCGCCAACCGCCTGGCCCACCACTTGCAGGCCAAGGGCGTCGCACCCGGCGTCCTGGTGGGCATCTGTCTAGAGCGGACCATCGAGATGCCTGTGGCCCTGCTGGGCGTGCTCAAGGCCGGCGGCGGCTACCTGCCCCTCGATCCCGGCTACCCGGCGGAGCGCATCGCCTTCATCCTCAACGACGCCAACGCGACCCTGCTGCTGACCCAGCAGTCGCTGCTCGGCCGGCTGCCGAAGTCGGCGGCTGAACCGCTCTGCATTGACCTGGAGCGGGAAGCCATCGACCTCTGCCAGTCCTCCACCCTCGAGGTGACGCAACAGCCGGACGACCTGGCCTATGTCATCTATACATCCGGTTCCACCGGTAAACCCAAGGGGGTGATGGTACCGCACCGGGCGGTGCTCAACTTCCTCGGCGCCATGACGAAACGCCCCGGCCTCGGCGCCGATGACGTATTGCTGGCGGTCACGACCCTGGCCTTCGACATCGCTGTGCTGGAGCTCTACCTGCCGCTGCTGGTGGGCGGCCGGGTGGTGATCGCCGACCGCGAGGAGGCCCAGGACGGACGCGACCTGCTGGCGCTGATGCGCGAGCACGGCGTCACCATAATGCAGGCCACACCGGCCACCTGGCGTCTGCTGGTGGAGTCGGGCTGGCAGGGCGAACCGCGGCTCAAGGTGCTGTGCGGCGGCGAGGCGCTACCGAAGGACCTGGCGGCGGACCTGATCGAGCGGGTCGGCGGGGTCTGGAATATGTACGGTCCCACCGAGACCACGGTCTGGTCCACTTGCGCCGAAATCACCGATGCGAAACAACCCATCCATGTAGGCAAACCTATCGCCAACACCCGGCTCTATGTGCTCGATCCGCAGCAGCAGCCGGTGCCGGTGGGCGCCCACGGCGAACTCTACATCGGCGGCACCGGTGTGACCCTGGGCTACCTTGGTCGCGAAAAGCTGACTGCGGAGCGCTTCGTGGCCGACCCCTTCACCGGGGCGGCCGAAGGGCTCTACCGCACCGGCGACCTGGTGCGCTACAACCGAGCCGGCGAGCTGATCTATCTGAACCGCCTGGACAACCAGGTCAAGGTGCGGGGTTACCGCATCGAGCTGGGCGAGATCGAGACAGTGCTGGCGGCTTGCGCCGGGATCGCCAGGGGCGTGGTGGTGGTACGAGAGGACCGTCCCGGCGACCGGCGCCTGGCAGCCTACTACGTGCTGAACGATGGCGCGCACACCACGCCCACCGAGCTGCGCAAACAGTTACGTATCGATCTGCCGGACTACATGATCCCGCAGCACTTCGTCGAGCTGGATATGCTGCCGCTCACTCCCAACGGCAAGGTGGATCGCAAGGCGCTGCCTTCACCCTTTGCCGGCGGCGCGGCGGAAGAGACCCTCATAGAGCCGGAGACTCCAGCGGAACAGGCGCTGGCGGCGATCTGGCAGGAACTCCTGGGCGATGCCCGAATCGAGCGTCACGACAACTTCTTCGATGTCGGCGGCCACTCCCTGCTGGCGGTGCAGGTGGTGGTCCGCGCCGAAAAGGAACTCGGTGTGGAGCTCTCCCTGCGCTCCCTGGTCTCCGACAGCCTGGCCCAGATCGCAGCAGGGCTGAAACTGAGCGAAGCGCTTGCAACCTCTGGAGAGACACTGCCCGAGATGGAGATGGTCGCCGCTGACCCAGGCGACGAACCGCGAGCACGCAAGGGATTGTTCGACCGGCTGAAGTCGAAGATATCCGGCAAGGAGAAGGGATGAGCTATAAGGGGCGCACTTTGTCTCTTGGTCCTGGCTTACGGACGGTGAATGCGCTGATCGCTTTTCGATTCAGTAGAGGAAAAACATTCGTTCGAAATTCTTGCAACACCCCGTATACTTTGTCGCGAAAACCAGGGTCCACCTCACTGCAGGTGTCATGACAGGAAACAAGCATGCACGCGTTTTTCTTCGGCGAGGTGGCGAGCCAGCTCTATGGCGTCCATCATTTACCGAAATCCCAGCAATACCGAGATACGGCTGTACTCTTCTGCCCGCCTCTGGGGCGCGAATACATGCGCACCCACCGTGGTCTGGTACGCCTGGCCCAACGGCTCGCCCGCGAGGGCTACCACGTCCTGCGTTTCGACTACTACGCCACCGGTGACTCCGCCGGCGAGGATGGCGACGGCACCATACAGCAGTGGACCGACGATGTGCGTACCGCGATCCAGGAGTTGCGTGATCTCTCCGGCGTGGAGCGGATCATTATCCTCGGCATCCGCATGGGCGCCGCTTTGGCCACCCTGGCGGCCTCCGAAAGCCCTATCGAGGGGCTGCTGCTGTGGGACCCGGTGATCGCCGGTTCCACCTATCTCTCTGCCCAACATGCGCTTACCCTTCGTTTCCATGCCGACTTGAACCGCTTTCCGGTTTGCCGCAGCGCGGAGATCGAGGACGGCGCCGAGGACATGTGTGGCTTCCGCTGGTCCCAGGCGCTGCGCGACTCCCTGGCAAAGGTCGAACTGCTCTCCCTGGAGCGGGTACGGACCCGCCGGGCGGAGGTGATGATCAGCGGTTGCGAGCAGGAGGGGCGCTCCCTGCATGCCCACTTCACGCGCATTGGCATCCCCACTGGACTGAACGAGGTGGATGAGTTGACCGGCTGGAACGCCCTGACCGGCTCGGGTGAGGCCATGATGCTGCATAACCTGAGCCAGCGAATTCTGCAGGTGGTGGAGGCATGGCAATGATGCGTGAACGGGCCTATTCCTTCGGTGTCGACAACGGACTCATCGGCATCGCCAGCGAACCGGAGCAGTTCAACAACCGGCGACCGGCAGTGATCATCCTCAACGCCGGATTGCTCCATCACGTGGGGCAGGGGCGGGTCGGCGTCACCCTGGCGCGGCGCCTGGCGGAGCAGGGTTGGTATGTCTTGCGTTTCGACCTCTCCAGTGTCGGCGACAGCCCGGCCCGGCCCGACGACCGGCCGATCCAGGAGCGTAGCGTGGGCGAGATCCGCGAGGCGATGGATTTCCTACAGACAAGCAAGGGCATCGACTATTTCGTGCTCTACGGCCTCTGCACCGGTGCCGACAACGCCTACCGTAGCGCTGTCGTGGACGAGCGGATCTGTGGCGGCGTCCTGCTTGAGGGCTACTCCTATCCCACCATGCACTACTATCTCAAACGCTATCTGCCGAAGTTGATCAATCCGGCTTTCTGGATCGGCAAGCTCAAGCGCATGTCCCAGGATAAGCAGAGCGCCGAGCCGGGTGACGTGAGCTATCACTGGACCCTGCCGCCGAAGACACAAGTGGAGCAGGAGCTGAAGATGCTGGTGGGCCGGGGTACACGCCTGCTGATGATCTACACCGGCAGCAACGGCGACTACAACTACTGCGAGCAGTTCCGCGACGCCTTCCCCAAGGTCGATTTCCGTGACTGCCTGCAGCTGGAGTATTTCGAGCGCGGTGACCACAACGTCTCCATGCAGAGCGACAAGGAACAGTTGTTCCAGCTGGTGGGCGACTGGTTGCGGCGCAGTTATCTCCCGCAATGAAAAACATGGGTAGCTTCGAGTGCCGGAATATGGATTTGCTGCGGTTCACGCATCAGATCCACGGCTGATTGATGAAAGCAAAGAGGACATGCCCTCGAAGAAAAGCGTTTATACTGCTCATACATCCTGTTGATTTTTATGACTAGCGCGAGCATTCTCGGGAGGATTGAGTGATTCTGAAAACCAACCCCCTCGAAGGCAAGGCCTATCTAGTTGTCGACGACTTCGGCGATATGCGCAGCATGATGCGAAATCTGCTGATGAGCTGCGGCGTCAAGGATATCGCCCTGGCCGCCAACGGCCCTGACGCCCTCTCGGAGATGAAGAGACGTCGCTTCGACGTGGTTTTGTGCGACTACAACCTCGGTCCCGGTAAAGACGGTCAGCAAGTGCTGGAAGAGGCCCGCTACCACAATCTGATCGGCCTGGGCTGCGTTTTTCTAATGGTCACCGCGGAAAACACCCGCGACATGGTGATGGGCGCCGTGGAGTACGAACCCGACTCCTATCTCACCAAGCCCTTCAACAAGGAGCTGCTGAAGACCCGGCTGGAGAAACTGATCGCGCGCAAAGAGAATCTGCTGCCGGTGGAGCAGGCGCTGGACCGACAGGATTACGCTGCCGCCGTTGCCATGCTGGATGAGAAGATCGCCGAAAAATCGGCCAACAGCAGCGAGCTGCGCAAGCTCAAGGGGGAGATCCTGCTGAACGCCGGCGAAATCGCCCGCGCGCGCGAGGTCTACGACAGCGTGCTGGAGATCCGCGATATGCCCTGGGCGCGACTGGGACTGGGCAAGACGCTCTATCTCGATGATCGCTACGAAGAGGCGCAAACGACTTTCCAGGCCCTGATTGAAAATCAGCCGAACTACACCGCCGCCTATGACTGGCTGGCCAAGAGCTGCAAGGCCCTCGATCAGCTGGAGGCCGCGCAGGAGGCCCTGCAGACCGCTGCCGAGATCTCGCCCAAGGCGGTGCGAAGACAGCGGATGCTCGGCGAAATCGCTCTCAAGAACCGGGATAGCCAGACGGCCCTGAGCGCCTTTGGCAAGGCGGTCAAACATGGCCGCCATTCGGTCTACAAACACCCCTCCGCCTACGCCAACCTGGCCAAGGTGACCGCCACCACCAAGCAGGGCGATGCAGGGCTCAAGGTCCTGCGCGACATGAAGCGGGAGTTTGTTCGAGATCCGCAGGCCGATTTCTATTTGGCCACTGCCGAGAGCGAGATACTCGATGGCCTGGGTAAGGCTGAAGCCTCCAAGGCCTCCTTGGAGCGGGCGGCTTCGATCTACCAGCAGCTTGATCACCACAGCAATACCGACTGTTCGTTGGAGATGGCCAAGGCCTACAGTCGCGTAGGCATGGAGGAGAAGGCTGTCGACCTGATGCAGAACGCCGCCATCAACAACCACACCGATAACGAACTGCTCGACGAGATCAAGTCGACCATGCGCGCCATGGGTCTGAAGCAGGAGGCCCTCGGTAGCATTGACGAGATCCGCAATGAGGTGGCCGAACTCAACAACCGGGGTGTGGAGCTGGCCAAGCAGAGCAAGCTGGCGGAGGCGATCCAGTTGTTCGAAGAGACGTCCGAGCGCATGCCCGGCAACAGGGTGGTCAATCTCAACACGGCACTGGTGCTGTTGCTCGATGCGGAGAACCGGCCGTTTACCAAGGAAGATTCCTCACGGATCGAGCGCTATCTACAACGCGTCGAGGCGATCGAGCCCGGCAACCGCACCCTGAAAAAACTACAGCAGAGATTCCAAGCGTTACATACGTCCGCCAAGGTGGAGGCATGACATGAAGTTTTCCGATATCCTCGCCTCGACCATCCATGACATGAAAAACTCGCTGAGCATGGTGATCAACACCCTCGACGAGCTGTTGGCGGAAAAGGAACATAAGGACGACAAACGCCTCTCAACCCTGCAACACGAGTCAAAGCGGCTCAACAACAACCTGATCGCCCTGCTGTCGCTCTACAAAATAGAGAACGAGCGACTCAGCGCCAACGTCGAAGAGATCAACGTGGCGGACTTCCTGGAAGAGGTGGTAATCGATAATCAGACGCTGGCCACCGCGCGGGGGATTTCACTGGAGTATACGTGTGACGACATGCTGGTCGGTTACTTCGATGAATGGCTGATCCGGGGCGTACTCAACAACCTGATCGGTAACGGCCTGCGCTACACCTCCTCACGTATCCTCATCCGCGCAGAAACGGTGGACGACTTCCTGGTATTGCGTACCGAGGATGACGGTAGCGGTTTTCCGCAGTCGATGATCGACGCCCAGGCCTCCTTCAACCGCAATGAGACGCTGAGCGAGGGCCAGACTCAGCTGGGCATCTATTTCGCCGCCATGGTTGCCAAGGCTCACAAGAACGGCGATAAGATGGGCTATATCGAACTCTCTAATGGAGAACAGCTAACCGGTGGCTGCTCGTCGGTATGGCTTCCGTGAACACACACATGTCGAGAGTTCGTCCACC
>JASFJY010000140.1:0-7394 GCA_050119415.1 Chromatiales bacterium
ACACTAAGGAAACCCTGCCCATGCGTGATATGGACCCATCCGATATCAGAGGTGAATACCGTGAGAAAATCCTCACCTATACTGACGCCACCAAGCGCAAGGTATTGGTGACAGATATTGAAACCCCCTTCCCTGATGGGCGCCTGATTGTCTCCACCACCGATCTCGAAGGAATCATCACCCATGTCAACCACTCTTTCGTGGAGATGTCCGGTTACTCCGAAGAGGAGTTACTTGGCCAGCCTCACTACATCCTGCGCCATCCCGATATGCCGGCGGTGGCCTTCAAGGATCTGTGGGACACGGTGCAAAAAGGGGAAAAATGGCATGGCTATGTAAAGAACCTGCGTAAAGACGGTGGCTACTACTGGGTGATGGCCATCGTCATTCCCAATATCCGGTATGGTGAACTTACAGGCTACACTTCGGTGCGGCGCAAACCGGCTCGCCGAAAAGTGGAAGAATGCATCCAACTCTACCCTACTTTGTTCTGACTGAGTAATGCCTATGCCCTATCAAATGACAATAAGCCCGGACTTCACCCCCGACCACATCGCCGGCTGGTATATCTTTAATACCTGGCTGCAAAGATCACTGGGTATAGATATACACCTGGAGCTTTATGATTCCTTTGAACAACAACGTACCGCGATCCTTTCCGACCAAGTAGACCTGATCTACGCCAATCCTTACGACGCAGCCATGCTGGTGCGGGAAAAAGGCTTCTTTCCCATCGTCAGGCCCCAACCTTCCTCAGATGAAGCGATTGTCGTCGTGCACGTGGACAACCCCGCACAGAAGGTGGAAGACCTCGGTACCGGCCTCGTCATTGCCGCCACCGACGATCCGGATGTCAATCTCATGTGCCACATCATGCTGGAGCCGGCGGAACTCAACGCCAGAAATACCACACGAAGCCTCAAGAACACATACCCCTTGGTGGCCAAGGCGTTGATCCAGCATAAGGCGGACCTGGGATTCTTTCTGGACGAGGCGTTCGACTCACTTTCCAGTATAACCCGCAGGAAACTGCGTCCACTGGTGAGCAGCCAGATACAGGTCATTCACCATGCCCTGTTGGCCGGCCCAAAAATGCTGGAGCAGCAGAACACCATACGTGAACGACTGATCGGTATGGACCAGAATCCCAAGGGAGCCGGGGTACTCTTTACACTGGGATTCGAGGCCTGGGAACCCATGGACGGTGAAGAAATGGAATTCATGATCGACCTGATGGACACCTTAAACTACCAACCGACATAAAGCACCGGAGCGATATTCAAGGATGAATATCGCAGCATCTGTCGTAGGGGTGAATGCATGGCTTTGAAATAAACATAATTAATATAAGGAATTTTGCAAAAGCCGACGTATTCGCCCCTTACCCCCCCCTGAGAGGATTCGTTTTAGAATAATCATCAGAAAATCCACCGTTTTTCTCAAATGCTATAAGCTATTATTTATAGTTCACATCAAAACATTTGAGTTCAATTAATGCCCTTCCTCCTTAATACTCAACTCACCTCGCACACACAGACTATGAGAGGAGTGCCACCAATGCGAGTGGCAAATAGCGAAACGGATAGCCGTCTTCATCTCAAGAGAAATCCTAACTAGGAGGAATCGCAAAAATGGCCAAAACTTACGACGCGGGCGTAAAAGAGTACCGCGAAACATACTGGATGCCTGACTACACGCCCAAGGACACCGACATCCTGGCGTGTTTCAAGATCACACCGCAGCCTGGCGTTCCCCGCGAGGAGGCCGCAGCGGCCGTTGCCGCGGAATCCTCCACCGGCACATGGACCACGGTATGGACCGACCTGCTGACCGACCTGGACTACTACAAGGGCCGTGCCTACGCCATCGAGGACGTCCCCGGTGACGACACCTGCTTCTACGCTTTCATCGCCTACCCCATCGACCTGTTCGAAGAGGGTTCCGTGGTCAATGTCTTCACCTCCCTGGTGGGTAACGTGTTCGGCTTCAAGGCCGTGCGCGCCCTGCGTCTGGAAGACGTGCGCTTCCCCATCGCCTATGTCATGACCTGTAACGGTCCCCCCCACGGCATTCAGGTCGAGCGCGACATCATGAATAAGTACGGTCGTCCGCTGCTGGGCTGCACCATCAAGCCTAAGCTGGGCCTGTCGGCCAAAAACTACGGCCGCGCTGTCTACGAAGGCCTGCGCGGCGGTCTCGACTTCACCAAGGACGACGAGAACGTCAACTCCCAGCCCTTCATGCGCTGGCGTCAACGTTTCGACTTCGTCATGGAGGCCGTGCACAAGGCCGAGCAGGAGACCGGCGAGCGCAAGGGTCACTACCTGAACGTCACCGCACCGACGCCGGAAGAGATGTACAAACGCGCCGAACACGCCAAGGAGCTGGGCGCCCGCATCATCATGCACGACTACATCACCGGCGGCTGGTGTGCCAACACCGGTCTGGCCCAGTGGTGCCGCGACAACGGTCTGCTGCTGCACATCCACCGCGCCATGCACGCGGTCATCGACCGTAATCCGCACCACGGCATCCACTTCCGCGTGCTGACCAAACTGCTGCGTCTCTCCGGTGGCGACCATCTCCACTCCGGCACCGTGGTAGGTAAGCTGGAAGGCGACCGCGAGGCCACCCTGGGCTGGATCGATATCATGCGTGAAAGCTACATCAAGGAAGACCGCAGCCGCGGCATCTTCTTCGATCAGGACTGGGGCTCCATGCCCGGCGTACTGCCCGTCGCCTCCGGCGGTATCCACGTCTGGCACATGCCGGCGCTGGTCACCATCTTCGGTGACGACTCGGTATTGCAGTTCGGCGGCGGTACCCTAGGTCACCCCTGGGGCAACGCGGCCGGCGCCGCGGCCAACCGCGTGGCGGTAGAGGCCTGCGTCGAGGATCGCAACCGCAACGGCGTGGATGGACTCGAAAAACGCGGCGGCGACGTGCTACGAGAAGCCGCCAAGAACAGCCCCGAACTGGCGGCCGCCATGGAGACCTGGAAAGAGATCAAATTCGAGTTCGACACCGTGGACAAACTAGATGTTGCGCATAAGTAGCGAACCGAGGGGCGGAGCAGGGGCCCATCGAAGATGGGATGCGACCCCCGGCGGTTCGCCTCGCCGGCATGATGAACTATCCGACGCAACGATACTTCGCCGGCGTGAACCGAGGGGCGGAGCAGGGGCCCATCGAAGATGGGATGCGACCCCCGGCGGTTCGCCTCGCCGGCATGATGAACTATCTGACGCAACGATATTTCGCCGGCGTGAACCGAGGGGCGGAGCAGGGGCCCATCGAAGATGGGATGCGACCCCCGGCGGTTCGCCTCGCCGGCATGACGAACTATCTGACGCAACGATATTTCGCCGGCGCGAACCGAGGGGCGGAGCAGGGGCCCATCGAAGATGGGATGCGACCCCCGGCGGTTCGCCTCGCCGGCATGACGAACTAACAGATCCGAACAATTAAATTATTAGAGGAATAATCCAATGAGCACTATGCAAGACTACAACTCACGCCTGTCCGATCCCAACAGCCGCAAGTTCGAAACCCTCTCCTATCTGCCTCCGTTGACCGATGAAGCCATCCGTTCCCAGGTGGAGTACATCGTCGCCAAGGGCTGGAATCCCGCCATCGAGCACACCGAGCCGGAGAACGCCACCGACTCCTACTGGTACATGTGGAAGCTGCCTATGTTCGGCGAGAGCGATGTGGACACTATCCTGAAAGAGGCCGAGGCCTGTCACGCCGCCAATCCGTCCAACCATGTCCGCCTGATCGGCTACGACAACTACGCCCAGTCCCAGGGCACGGCCCTGGTGATCTATCGCGGCCAGGCAGTGTGAAGGTCAGGAGATCTTCACTTTGAATGGAGCCCCGCCCTACATTTGGGGGCGGGGACTCTTTGTTAGAAGTTTTGAGTTGTGAGCTTTTTAGTTTTGAGTTGGCTAAATGCAGCCATCCGTAACGGCTGATAATCCACTTCACCTTTCAATTTTCTGCAGAGAGAAGGAGAAGGTCGGGAGAGAAGAATCAGCATCTGAGCGAAGCGAACGCCTCCAACTCAAAACTAAAAAAACCAATAACTCAAAACTCACAATGAGGTGTGTTTATGAGCGACATCGAACACGACCAATATATAATCCAAAGCGAACCCTACTACCGCCCCGTCAGCAACGAGGTGGCGATGTACGAGGCCGCCTACGAGGCCCGCATGCCCATCATGCTCAAGGGCCCCACCGGCTGCGGCAAAACCCGTTTCGTGGAATACATGGCCTGGAAGCTGCGTAAGCCGCTGATCAACGTGGCTTGCAACGAGGACATGACCGCCTCGGATCTAGTAGGGCGTTTTCTGCTCGACATCAACGGCACCAAGTGGCAAGACGGGCCGTTGACCGTGGCCGCCCGCATCGGCGCCATCTGCTATCTGGACGAGGTGGTCGAGGCGCGTCAGGACACCACCGTAGTGATCCATCCGCTCACCGACCATCGCCGCGTGCTGCCCCTGGAGAAGAAGGGCGAACTGGTCAGCGCTCATGAGGACTTCCAGATCGTCATCTCCTACAACCCAGGCTATCAGTCCCTGATGAAGGATCTGAAGCAGTCCACCAAACAGCGCTTTGGCGGCATGGACTTCGACTATCCCGAGAGCGAAATCGAGACCGAGATCGTCGCCCACGAAAGCGGTGTGGATACCGATACGGCCAACAAGCTGGTGAGCATCGCCCAGCGTTCACGCAACCTCAAGGGACACGGCCTCGACGAGGGCATGTCGACCCGCCTATTGGTTTATGCGGCACAACTAGTAGCCAAGGGCATAGAACCCCTGGCGGCCTGCCAGATGGCGCTGGTAACCCCGCTTACCGACGACCCGGATATGCGCGATACCCTCAAGGCGGCCATCAACACCTACTTTTAACATTTACAGACTTGATAATAAGCACAGCATAGCCATCGACTGAACCGAATACGCCAGGTTCCACGAGGATTAGCATGGGTATTGATTTCTCGGATTACATCCAGTGCCTGAAAGAGAAAGAGCACGAGCACCGGGAAGCGTTGGAGTCCTCCTATCACGAGGCGCAGCGGGTTATGTCGCCGCGTGGCCTCGACAACTACCTGCAGGGCATGCGCGCCATGTGCACCCTGAACCGGGGCCAGGACCTGGTGTTGACCTACATCCAGGAGATGCCCGGTGTGGCCAAGGAGGTAGGGGAGGACATCGTTCCCGACATCGTTGAATCGATGATGAAGCTGTCGTCACACACCTCCGGCAGTGTAGTCACCCTGATGATCAGTGTAATGTCCCTGGCTGCCCAGCGGCTTGGCGACGCGGAGGTGATGCGCGGTTATTTGAAACTACTCCATCAGCTGGCCGGCAAGGCCCCCCGCGGCCTGCGCCCGATGATGGAGAACATGGACGAACTGCTCTCCAAACTCACCCTGGGCGGGCTGCGTCGCTGGGCCATGTGGGGCGCCCAGGCGCACCAACGGGATCTCGACGGCCAGATGTCCTACTTCGGTCTGCAAACCGAGTCATCCCGCAGCATTCTGCAGAAGGAGCGCCGCGGCACCCTCTTTATCGACAACCAACGCAAGCTGAACTTCTATCTGCGTGCCCTCTGGGGTCGTGCCTTCTTCATGCGGCCGACGGCAGGAGACTACGAGTCGCGCCGGGGGCTCAAGCCCTTCATCGAGGGATTCCAGATCCACGTCCCCGACGCCTACGATCCCTTCCGCGGCATCGACGGCATCGAGATCTACCGCTCTGCGGTGGCCCATGCCGCCGCCCACATGGTCTACACCCGCAATCCGATCTCGGCAGAGCAGCTCTCCCAGGCGCAGATGCGCTTCATCGAGTTGTTCGAGGACGCTCGGGTGGAGTACCTCGCCTACCGCGAGTTTCCAGGACTACGCAAGCTCTGGCTCTCCTTCTTTACCGCGCAACCGGAGAAAGCGGACGATTACGGCGAACTGCACGAGACCATGGACTACATGGTCCGCACCACCCGCGCCATCATGGACCCGGACTATCGGGACTCGGCCGACTTCGTCAATGAGGCCGCGTCCGATTTCCGCGACAAGCTGGAGCAGGATCCCTACGACCCGCGCCTGTCCTGGATGGCGGGCGTCAACTTCTACAACCGTATCGTGGAGAAGGCCAAGATCCCCTCGGTGCGCATTCTCTCCGACTGGCCCATCCCCTACCGGGACGACAACCGCTATTTCTGGGACTTCTCCGAGAACATGTTCGAGACCCAGGGTGTCGACTACATGCCCTCGAGCCAGCAGACCGTGCGCAAGTATGTCTCCGTGATGGAGATGGTCAACGAGATCAACTCGGAACTGGAGATCGACAATCATCAGGAAGTCTGGGTGCTTTCCAGCGAGCTGTTTCCCTATGAGGACGACCTGGAGACCACCAAGAGTTACAACGAAGCCGAGGGCGTTGAACCGGTCTCCGACCCCTATCACTACAACGAGTGGGACTACCATGTGCAGCTGGCGCGTCCGGACTGGGCCACCGTCATCGAACGCAAACAGGGCAAGGCTAACCCGCAGGCGATGGACGAAATCCTGCAGAAATACAAGCCGATCGCCTCGCGCATCCGCCACCTGATCGACGCCCTGCAGCCCCAGGGTATCGTGCGCCGCCGCGGCTACGAGGAGGGCGAGGAACTTGATCTGAACGCCGCGGTGCGCGCCATGGTCGACATCCGCCGCGGCATCATGCCCGACCCACGCATCAACATCCGCATCACCCGCCATATCCGCGATCTCTCGATCGTGCTATTGCTCGACCTCTCCGAGTCGACCAACGAAAAGGTGGGCGAGCTGCAGGAAGGTGAGGAGGGCTACGAGGATCAGCCGAGCATCCTCGACCTGACCCGGGAATCGGCCGGTCTGCTGGCCTGGGCCATCGACTCCATCGGCGACAACTTCGCCGTTCACGGCTTCGCCTCCGACGGTCGTCACGATGTGCAGTACTACCGCTTCAAGGATTTCGAGGAGCGCTATGACGACGAGGCCAAGTCGCGCCTGGCGGGCATGAAGGGAGGGCTCTCCACCCGCATGGGCGCCGCCCTGCGCCACGCCGGTTGGCATCTGACCCAGCAGAACGCCCAGAAACGCCTGGTGCTGCTGGTCACCGACGGCGAGCCGGCCGACATCGATGAGCGCGATCCCCAGTACCTGCGCCACGACGCCAAGAAGGCGGTGGAGGATCTGGCCATGCAAGGGATCTACACCTACTGCCTGACCCTCGATCCGGAGGCCGACCGCTACGTAGCGCGCATTTTCGGTGAGAACAACTACTCCATAGTCGACCATGTGGAACGGCTACCGGAACGCCTGCCGAATGTGTTTGCCGCCATTACCGGCGGTTGAAGACGATA
>JASFJY010000141.1:0-7393 GCA_050119415.1 Chromatiales bacterium
CTGTCCGGATCGCTTGCGGTCACGGTGCTGACGGCGGTGGTGTTTTCGTTGACCGAGGTGGCGGCGGAGTCACCGCCGCCATTGCTGGTAATGACAGGATTCTCGTTGACGTTGGTCACGGTGACGGCGATGTTCTGCGCATCGGTGAGATTTCCCGCGCCGTTGTCGGTGACGGTGACCTGCACATCGTAAACACCGTTGGCGTCGCTGTCGGTGGGGCTCTCATAATTGGCTGCGGCAGCGAAGGTGAGCGCGCCGGTGCTGCTGTTGATGATGAATTGCGCCATATCGGCGCCGTCGCTAAGGGAGTAGGTTAGGGTGTCGGCGCTATCCTGGTCCATGGCGATGACGGTGGTTACCGCGGTCTGGTTCTCCGCGGCGTTGACCGAGGCGGAGTCACCGCCGCCGTCGCTGGTGATAACTGGGTTCTCGTTGACATTGTTGACGGTGACGGCGATGTCCTGCGTATCGGTGAGGTTGTCGGTGCCGCTGTCGGTGACGGTGACCTGCACGTCGTAGACGTTGTTGGCATCCGAGTCGCTGGGGGAATCGTAGTTGGGCGCGCTGGCGAAAGTCAGTGCGCCGGTGCTGTTGTTGATGTTGAAGAGGGTCTCGTCGGCGCCGCCGGTGATCGAGAAGGTATGGGTGTCGGCGCTGTCCGGATCGCTTGCGGTCACGGTGGTGACGGCGGTGGTGTTTTCGTTGACCGAGGTGGTGGCGTAGTCACCACCGCCGTTGCTGGTGATGACGGGATTGTCATTGGTGGCGGTGACGGAGATGGTCCGGGTATCGCCGGCGCTGGCACTGTTTTTATCGGTACCGGTGAAGGTTACCGTGCGGTTCGAGGTGGCCGGGTCGTTGGAGGTATTGCGGTAATGAATCGCGCGCAGGACCTGCTGGACCAAGGCATTCGTCGCATTCGCATTGAAAGTAACCGTCAGTTTGCTGTTGTTGGTGACCGTGCCCTGCGAAGCGCTTAACGTGCCTATGGTGGTTGCGCCATCGAGCAGGTTGGTGCCGTCGGTGTTGATTGTTCCGACAATGTTGTCCGGAATGCTGATCTCATCCGCGGCTTCGGAGTTGGCGGTGATCTGCACCTCCAGTGTGCCGCCATCCCAGTCAGCATCTCCATCGGAGTCGTTCAGGGTTGCTGCCGGGTCGATCTGAGTGACCGCGTCATTTTCTGTGTAGCCGAGCGTGCTGTCGTCAATGGCGATGGTTGGGGAGGCGTTGGGGGGGACCGCGGCACTCACGGTTATCTCATCGATATCCAGGTCGAGGTATGTCGGCGTTGTCGTTATCGTAAACACAATCTCGTCGATATAGTCCCAGCCGGTAAAACTAATGGTTCCACTTGCTGTAAAATCACCTTTAACATATGAAGCCCCGCCATCGGAGGAGCTGGATAGATTGAGGTCGAGATTTGCAGTGTTGACGCTAGAGCCGTCCTGTTTGCCTGTGATGGTGATCTCATAGTCCCCATACCCTCCGTCGATTTCGAAACTGTTGAGGGCGAACTCGCTGCCATCCGTGGTGTAAAAACGATCTGTATCGACGTCATTGGCAAAGTCGCTATCAAAACGTAGCCCGTGATCAGTCCCTGAGACGATGGATCCATTATTCACTATGCCAATGTTCGCCGATCCATTGGCGCTAAAGGTGAAATCACCGTAAGTGGCAGTGGCCGAGCCGGACTGGCCCAACGCTTCGCCATCGAAGTTCTGGCTGCTCGCCAGAGTATGGCGATAGCCTTGAGGCGCGCCGCGCCAAAGATCGTGTGTTGCTATCTCATCCGTTACAGCTTCCAGCACCCAATCACCGTCCAGTGCTTGTGGGCCGGTTAGGTTGGTGGATGCCGCCACATCGGCTTGCGTCCTCAGCGCCAGATCACGCACAAATGCCCTGCCCTCAACACCGGCAGCCACGCGGCAGCCATAAAGCCGGATATCGCCATCATCGGTGAGCGCATTGCCGATAGTGGTCAATGCAGAGGTGTTGTCAGCCAGGGCAAAACGGTCGATTACAGAAGCACCCAGCAGCAGGCGGCCGCTTTCGCCATGAGAGATGATGTGTACGGTGGCTATATCGGAGCGGTTTCGTAAGGCTTCGCCAATCTGTTCAAGGCCATCACGCCTGTCGTCGATCAGGATGACTTCGACAGAAGAATCTATCCCGCGCAGTAGTGCATGTATCTCGGGGACAGCGCTGTCGATGAAGAGAATCTGTGGTGTCTGAGTGTTGTCACGGTCCCCTGCTTTTCGAATGAATGCATGCTTCGTGGGAGCTTGTAAACGGCTGGAGGTCCCATGCTGCTTTTCGTAGAGCTTGTTCTGGTCCGGCTCGTCAAGTGAAACGGCGGGATTTGCGAATGTGAGGCTCAGGGCGAGCAGCGCCAGGGCGTACAATGGAATTCGAGTCAGCGATGAACAAGCAAATTGGCGCGATAAAAGCCACGATTCCATTGTGAATGTCCCCTTCTATCCTGTAACACCTCGCCTCTCGGCAGGTTGAAAATCGCATATAAATGTTATTGTTTTTTACTCGGATGTTTCATCCAGAACACTCCGCGGCTCTGATGAGGTACTGAACTGCTGGTCAGCGCTCCAACCCGACAGGGCTAAGCTTCACATTCTCATGTTTCGACCAGTGACGATAAAGGGAAATGAAAGAGCAGCGATCCCGGATAAGGTCGTTGCAATCATCACTTGTAGTGAAGATTAATCGCGCGGCGGGAAGATTCCCGTGGTCGCGATGCAATAGCGCATCCCCAGCTGGGGGGGAAGGTTTTCAAAGGGCTGATCGCCACCACTATCGCCTATGACACCTGAATTGAGTGTTACTGTCGTGCCGCTTGAGATGAACGCATTGGATACTATTGGGGCACCACGGTTATTCCCCACCGGATTCGCTGGCCAGGTGTCGCTCTTGGCCACGCTGTCTCCATTGTCATTGACAGCCAGGGCCGCGTGGGTATGCGCAGGCATGCTGGCTAGCTGCAATGTCACCATTTCCGCACCGCGCCTCTGCCCCTGAATGACCCTGCCTAGGCCCGGTCCGGTTCCCAGTCCGACGGCGGAGCGACCTCGCAGGTCTGGTACTGCAAAGGTTGTTCGCCCATCACCACCGTAGCTTGCGCCGATCACTGCGAATAGCGCCTGATTGTCGCTAATCGCTATGATCTGGCCAGCTGCTTCAGCATATCCACGTGGACAATAGCTGGCCGCTGTCATGCACACTGTTCCGAGATATGGGTCTGGCCCGCATGCGTGAGTTGCCGGTATTGCGATGAATAGAGTGCCTGCAACAACAGGAATGATTCCGGGGGCACTCTTCCACTTGCGTATGTTCATGGCCATGGCTCCTGCTTATTGTTTGACATTCCATTAGGGATAAGAGATATGCCCTGCAAGTACTACAGGTATAGGTTCTTTTTTCTGTTTTGCAAAGAGCTGGTTACCTGTGAATATGGACTGACTCTCTTTTGCGAAATCCATTATCCAAAGAGCCTGGTCTATCCCATCATGATCGATACCTAGCGTTTTGGGGGAAATGTCGCCTACCTCGATGTTGCGGGCGATGGTTTTATTCGCTTCCGTATCGCCCAGGGGACTGGGCTCCTACATGTGGGGTGTGACTGTTTGTCGGGGAGATAACCATGCCTGTGGCGATCGTACCTGACCTGTTCTTGCTTATGTCAGAGAGATTTGCCTGGCGATATATTCACCAATCTCATCCAGCGGAATGAAGTTGTTTTCCGTCTCATTGCGACCGCGGTACTCCACCTTGTCTTCGTCGAGCGACTTCTCGCCCACCACGATGCGGTGGGGGATGCCGATCAGTTCCATGTCGGCGAACATGAAGCCGGGGCGTACGTTGCGGTCGTCAAGCAGTACCTCGATGCCGGCCGCTTGCAGATCGGCATAGAGTTGCTCCACCGTCTCGCGCACCCGCTGGGACTTGTCCATTTTCATAGGGCAGAGCGCCACCTGGAAGGGGGCCAGGGCTGTGGGCCAGATGATGCCCTTGTCGTCATGGTGCTGCTCGATGGCGGCGGCCACCACCCGGCTCACACCGATGCCGTAGCAGCCCATGGTCATCACCACCGCCTTGCCGTTTTCGTCCAGCACGCTGGCGTTCATGGCCTCGCTGTACTTTTTGCCGAGCTGGAAGATGTGGCCCACCTCGATACCGCGGGCGATGGTCAGGGTGCCCTTGCCGTCGGGGCTGGGGTCACCTTCGCGCACGTTACGCAGGTCGGCGATCTGCGCAGGTTCCGGCAGGTCGCGGCCCCAGTTTATGCCGAAGTAGTGCTTGTCGTCCTGGTTAGCGCCGGCGCTAAAGTCGGCCATCTTTGCCACCGTGCGGTCGACGATGCAGGGGATAGGCAGGTTGACCGGACCCAGGGAACCGGGGCCGGCGCCGATGGCGGCGCGGATCTCAGCCTCCTCGGCGAAACACAGCGGTGATGCCACTTGAGGCAGCTTGTCGGCTTTGATCTCGTTGAGTTCGTGGTCGCCGCGCACCAGCAGGGCGACCAGGTCGGTTTCCAGCTCCTCGGAGGCCTTCACCACCAGGGTTTTCACAGTCTTTTCGATGGGCTGATCAAACTGCTCTACCAACTCTTGGATGGTCTTCGCGTGAGGGGTGTCTACCAGGCTCATCTCCTGGTTCGGTGCAGGGCGCTCAACGGCCGGGGCGATAGCCTCGGCCAGCTCCACATTGGCGGCGTAGTCGCTCTCGCTGGAGAAGGCAATGGCGTCCTCGCCCGAGTCGGCCAGCACATGGAACTCGTGAGAGGCGCTGCCGCCGATGCTGCCGGTATCCGCCGCCACCGGGCGGAAGTCGAGACCGCAGCGGCTGAAGATGCGCGAGTAGGTCTCATGCATCACATCATAGGTTTGCTGCAGTGAGGGCTGGTCGAGGTGGAAGGAGTAGGCGTCCTTCATGAGAAACTCGCGGGCGCGCATGATGCCGAAGCGGGGGCGTATCTCGTCACGGAACTTGGTTTGGATCTGATAGAAGTTGACCGGCAGCTGCTTGTAGCTACACAGCTCGTTGCGTGCCAGTTCGGTGATGATCTCCTCGTGGGTGGGGCCGTAGCAAAACTCTCGCTGGTGGCGGTCGTGCAGACGCAGCAGCTCGGGGCCGTACTGCTCCCAGCGGCCCGACTCCAGCCACAGCTCGGCGGGCTGTACCGTGGGCATCAACACCTCCAGGGCGCCGGCCCGGTCCATCTCCTCGCGCACAATGTTCTCCACCTTGCGCAGCACCCGCAGCCCCAGCGGCAACCAGGTATAGAGCCCGGCGGCCAGTTTGCGGATCAGGCCGGCGCGCAACATCAGCTTGTGGCTGGCGGTCTCGGCGTCGGAGGGGGTCTCCTTGATAGTGTGCAGGGGAAATTGGGAGGTGCGCATAGGTGTGGATTAACCTGATTGTGAAAAAACGTTATTCTATCCCGCTTCGGGTGACGGGTCACGGGTAGGGGGATTCCATGGCGGCAAGGTATGAGTCATTAAACGGCCGTCCTGTCCAACAACTGCTGCTGTTCAATGCGTCGCCGATAGGTCTCGCTGCCGGCGAGTAGCTCCTAATGGTTGCCCCGCTCGGCAATGCCGCCCTCATGCAGCAAAAGGATCTGGTCCATGCGCTCGAGGCCGCTGACCCGGTGGGTTACCAGCAGCAGGCTGCGCCCCTCGGACCACCGCAGGATCTGCTCCATCATGGCCTGTTCGGTGTGGGGATCGAGTCCCTCGGTGGGTTCGTCGAGGATCAGGATCGGCGCCTCCTTGAGCAGGGCGCGGGCGATGGCCAGACGGCGTACCTAGCCGCCGGAGAGCCGTAGGCCGAGTTCGCCGACGCGGGTTTCGTAGCCCTCGGGTTGGGCGGCGATGAAGTCGTCGATCATGGCCAGTCGGCAGGCCATTTCGAGCGCGGCCTGGTCGGCCTCTGGATTGGCCAGCAGGAGGTTGTCGCGGATGCTGGCGTTGAAGAGGTGGTATATTGCATCGCATGTATGACCCTGCATAGCGCGCAACGACGCGACTATTGAGTGGGAGTAGGTGGCACTGACAGGTAATGTCTGGCAGCGGCAGGGATCAAGTATTCATCTATTCAGCATGAAAACATTATGAAAATATTAGTATCTCCATGGAAAGGAGAGCAGTATGTCTCACGTCGCGACCAGGGAAGTCGCACCACCCGGGCCGGCGTACCGGCGCCACCAGCCGGAACAGACCCTACTATACCCGATCGTTGAGCAACACTATCCCGAGTTCAGGGAGGTGATGGCAGCGCAGGGCAAAACCTTGCCTTTTCATGTACAACAGGAATTTGCCGAATACCATAAATATGGCCGGTTGGAGTATGGATTCCTACGCGTGCAATGCAGCGAATGTCATCATGAACACCTTGTCGCCTTCAGTTGCAAGCGAAGAGGCTTCTGTCCAAACTGTGGTGCAAGGCGTATGGCGGAAAGCGCCGCCCTGCTGGTCGATGAGGTTTTACCAGAACAGCCCATACGCCAATGGGTGCTAAGCTTTCCGTTTCAACTGAGATTCTTGTTCGCCAGCTGCCCGCAACTGATGGGCCGGGTGCTGGGTATCGTGTACCGGGCCATCTCGGCCCACCTGATCCGAAAGGCGGGATTTACCAGAAAGAGGGCACAAACCGGGGCGGTGACGCTGATCCAGCGGTTTGGTGGCGCACAGAACCTGAATGTCCATTTTCACATGCTGTTTCTGGAGGGTGTCTACACCACCACGCCCTGGGGTAAAAGTCGGTTTCACCATACCAATGCACCCACCCAGCAGGAACTGATAGGGCTAGTGCATACGATCAACCACCGGGTTGGCGGTTTCTTGGAGCGAGAAGGAATTCTAGAGCGCGATGAAGAAAACAGCGATTTTATCGCCAAGCTGGCGGCGCTGGTGCCCAAGCCAGGAGTAAACCTGACTCGATTCCACGGGGTGTTTGCGCCCAACAGCAAGTACCGTGTTGAAGTGACGCCAGCCAAGCGCGGCAAAGGCCGCCCCCATCCAGAGGGTGAAGAAGAAACACCAGAACACCACCACCAGGCCATGACCTGGGCGCAGCGCCTGAAGCGCGTGTTCAACATCGATGTATCGATCTGTCTGAAGTGTGGAGGCGAAGCTAAAGTGATCGCCAGTATCGAGGATCAGGTGGTCATCGACAAGATTCCATCCTTAGGTCCGTAAACGGTGCGTCCATGCACCACTTCTCTTCAGCACTTACAGGCCAAGGGAGCATTCTGCGCTCCCTCTGGACTCCCATCGAGCCAAGGGCCTTCGTGTCCCTGGCAGCCCTGACCAAGGGGCATATCCATAGCCCCCTGGACCCCTCGGATCGCCACCTGTCAATATGTGGTATGTACGGA
>JASFJY010000142.1:0-7392 GCA_050119415.1 Chromatiales bacterium
CTGTTTTGTCTCGACTGTCCTGACGACTGACCTGTTTGCCGATTAGGCGGAACTCCTCGGGGTCCTTGAGTAGTACATCGGCGGGTACCGGCTCATCGGCGGCGGCTGCCGCCAGCTCCCCAAAACTGCTTTTGCGCCCGCTGGCAGGATGGCTGACTACACTATTGCGGACCTCGATGTCTTCCGCCTCGACCTGCCATAGGCGGGCGGCCGCTGAAACCAGCATGCCCCGGCCTGTCGCGCCGGCCTTGCGCAACTGTTCCCAGGAGTTGGCGATGGCTGTGCTGCCGCCGGTTCCCTGCATCTCTCCCCAGAGAAGATTATTGTAGCGCTGTGCGTCGGCCGGCGCCCCTTCCACGTTCACGTTGTGCCAGTCGGCGTCCAGTTCCTCGGCCAGGATGGTCGCCAGCCCTGTATAGGTGCCCTGGCCCATCTCCAGATGTTTGGAGATGACCGTGACGCTGTTGTCGCCGCCTATACGCAGGAAGGCATTGGGTTCGAAGCCTGTTTCAGCGGCATTGTCCGCAGCGTTGAACTCGTCGGCTGCTGTAGCTAGGTACGGGATACAGAAGCCGAGGGTCAGACCGGCGCCGCCCTGCAGGAAGCGGCGGCGGCTCAGGTTCTTGATGCTGTTTTTGTTCATGATCCACCCCCTATGCCAGTATTCTGGCGGCTTCATGAATGGCGGCACGGATGCGCTGATAGGTGGCGCAACGGCAGAGATTGCCCGACATGGCGTTGTCGATATCCTCGTCCGTCGGTTGTTTGTTCTGGCTCAGCAGGGCGACGGCGCTCATGATCTGCCCCGACTGGCAGAAGCCGCATTGTACGACATCCAGCCTGCGCCAAGCCTCCTGAACCGCCTTACCGGCAGGGTCGCTGTCGATCGCTTCCACAGTCATGACTTGACGGCCGGCCGCTGCCGAGACCGGCACGGCGCAGGCGCGGACGGGAATCCCATCCATATGCACGGTACAGGTGCCACAGATCGCCTGGCCGCAGCTGTATTTGGTGCCCGTCAGTCCCAGGTTGTCGCGCAATACCCACAGCAGCGGGGTATCGGGTGCGGCGTCGACTTGATGCTTCCGACCATTCACACTGAACTGAATCATGCCTCGCCTCCTCTGGCTAAAGAAGTGAATCAGTGGCATAGCTCTGCTGCTTGACCTCGGTCATCCACTGTTGATTGCTTTTTTAATCTCTCTATTTTCCTGATGACACTGCCCGTGCCTCAATATATAGCGATTACGCGCTTCGAAGCCCTGAACGCGCCATATTTGGCTGCCGGGTTAATATCATTGTGCGGCAAGCCGCACCCGACAGGCAATCCGGGTACGGGGTGTGGCTTGTTGCACCTTGCTGGTGGCATGTGTGCTCTGCAGTCAGTTGCCAATCAGCGGCCGGGAATTACACCAGAATATAGCAATTGCAGATGAAAAATGATTGGATAAGATTAGCGGCTATATCATGAAAGAAGATCGGATGATCTTTTATGGGCTGTTATGCTGGGCTTTTGTACAAATGCACAGGTTACAGAACATGGCACATAGAGAATTGAAGGTCCCGTCTCCCTTGGAAAGAGGTACAGGATGAGGGGATTAACAACAATCGGCAAAGGGGCCGGTGCCAATGAAATCCAGGCTTGGCAATAGCAGGGTCGGGTAGCGGTTTGGAGCTTTGGCAGATTCTTGTTCTCGCCCTGGTTGGCATCGCCGCCGGCTGGCTCAACGTCATGGCCGGCGGCGGTTCCCTGCTGACGGTGCCGGTGATGTTGTTCATGGGCATCCCGGGGCCGGTCGCTAACGGTACCAACCGTATCGCGATCCTGGCGCAGAATGTCACCGCGGTGACCGCATTTAAGCGCCGCGGCTATTCCGATTTCAAGCTGGGCCTGAGCCTCGCAGCCGCCGCTTCGCTCGGCGCCATCGGCGGTGCGTCGGTCGGCGTCCACCTTACGGGTGAGTGGTTCGACCTTGTGCTGGCTCTGATCATGATCGGGGTTATGTTGTTAATGGCGACAGGTCACGACAGCGTCAAGCCTACTGGCGGCGAAGCCAAGGCCAAAAATCTGCTCGCCGGCCATCTGCTGATGATCGGTGCCGGATTCTGGGGCGGCTTCATCCAGATCGGCGTCGGTTTCATCCTGATGCCGATATTGCACCGAGTGCTCGGTCTCGACCTGGTGCGGGTGAACATGCATAAGGTCCTGATTGTGTTGGTCTACACAGTTGTCGCCCTGTTCGTGTTCGCGACGCAATTGGAACTCCTGTGGTGGACCGGGTTGGGACTTGCGCTAGGCAACTCGATCGGTGGTTGGCTCGGCGCGCACACCACCATCAGTCATGGCGAGATACTGATTCGACGTGTGCTCTATCTGGCGCTGTCGGCATTCATTATCAAGTTGCTCTTCTTCTGATCGCAGAGACCGCTCCTCCATGCCCATACTTATGCTCTCTATCCCGAGGGGGGAGCTGTTAAACTGGGGTTGTTTACATGTATTTATATGCCTTTTTATGAAAAACAATCTCTTCGCGCATCGGAAGCGCTCCAATGGATGAGGTCGAATCTGTCATGTCATTGACTCAAACCCAGCAGTTACAGCTGAATCATCGCTCGGTACGGCGTTTCCAGTCCAGACCTCTCGAACCGGGCCAGCTCGAAGAGCTAATCCGCTGCGGCCAGGCAGCCGCCACATCGAGCTTCATCCAGGCTTACTCAGTCGTGCGCGTAACACGCCCGGAAGCCAGGAGCGCCATCGCCGCGGCCGCAGGGGGGCAGGTATGGATCGAAAAGGCTGCGGAGTTCCTGGTCTTTTGCGCCGATCTGCGCCGGATCAACGCGGCCTGTGAGCGCGCGGGCAGGGGAGGGCTGGAGGGGAACAGCGAGCATGCACTGGCCGCCTTGATCGATGTAGCGTTGATGGCACAGAACGTGTTCCTGGCCGCCGAATCCCAGGGGCTTGGCGGTGTTTATATCGGCGGCATTCGCAATGCGCCTCAGGTGATCGTCGATCAATTGGCCTTGCCGAAGTGGGTCATGCCGGTGTTCGGTATGTGTCTGGGTTGGCCGGACCAGGACAACGAGATTAAACCACGTATGCCGGTCGACTTCGTGCTGCATCAGGATAGTTACCAGGAAGCCTCGGATGAACGCATGGCCGAGTATGACGCAGAGATGGCGGCCTATTACGCCTCACGCGGCGCCAATATCAAACTCAGTGATTGGAGCAATGCCACGGCCAAGGCGATGCAGAGCAAGAAGCGTGAGCACATGCTCGGTTTTCTACGTGCTCAGGGTTTTTTTATGTGTTAGTGCTTAATCCGAAGGTTCACCTGGTCGTTTGTGAAAATATACTAACTTACTATTATTTCTTGTTATTCCTGGAGTATTAGCAAAGTGCGGCGTAACCCGACGTAAGAGGGGACGTTCATCCACTCCGCTTACAGATCATCCAGTGAAACATCCATAGCCGCTTCAATCATGTTTTTATAACTCGCATCACCTAAGGTCAACCATTTGGCGATTCGCTTTTCTTTTCCTTTGATAAGTTCATTTAGAATCTCATTTTTGTTGAGCCCATGTGCAGATAATTGGTTGACCTTATCGACCAAGTCCAACAAGTGCTGCTTTTTTGATTCAAGATATCTTTTTGGATTCTTAAGCTTTGGATTGTGCCCGCAAAAAAGGCTATCGAAATCCAGTTTCAAAACATGGTCAAGTGATTGCAAAGTACTGTGCATATCTTCATCTTTTCTCCAATATTTTATCTTTTGGCCTAAGAATAGGTCACCCGAAAACAACCAGCCTCGATTGGGTTCATGGTAAACCGTATGATCGATGCTGTGCCCTGGTGTATGAACCGGAACAAGATCGTAGTGTTTTGTGCTAACTACATTGGGAAGTAAATCTATTTTCGCCGGTTCAAGCTTTCCAAATAAGATATGTTCATAGGGTTTCAATCGAATTTTGTTTTTTAGTTTAGTTGCAGTTTTTTCGTGCCCTAAGACTGTGACGCCCTTACTCAACAAGAATCGGGCATTACCTGCGTGATCTTCATGGTAATGCGTCAATAAAGCGCTGCCGATGTTTTGTTGTTCGATATAGTTCTTTATTACTTTGCGCGCACAATATGGACCGGTATCAATCAATAGGTCATCGATATGATAAAAGATTACCGCCATTAGAGGGTGTCCAAATATGGAATCACGGACTTTTATGCCGCAGACTTCACCAAAATCCAGTCTCTCTTCCGTGATCATAATGCTCCCATCTTTTTACTGTTACAAAAGGAACCGTTGATCAATTCATGAATCGGTGCGTGATGGCTGAAAGGCACTGATATTGCAATAAATTGCAATGCAATATCAGAATTTTGCGCAAACTGTTTCATCTGGTTTCTTAAAGTTTCAATTCGCCATGTGCCCGATTCATAATTAATCAGTGGTTCCCAGAAAAACACAATCGACTTCGAATAGGGCAATGCTATGGACTTGTGTTCTACTTATCCAGATCGAAGGGTTTTTTGTCAAAAATCTTTTCTCCGGTAAACATTGCCGAAATCAGGCCATTTCGTTCTTTCAGTTCTGTCAAAATAACAGCAATCAGATGGAGCAAAAAGGTTGCCAGCAGGATAAAGAATCCATAGTAGTGCAGAGTTATAAACGGCTTTCTAAAGCTCCGCATTGCTTGGAAGGCATTTTCATTCACACCATCATCCGAGTAGGGTTTGACCTTCTCAAGTGCTTCTGGGCTCTCTGCTACCCAGGATTTGAAGTATCCGCCAAAGGGCGGCATATAAACATCTGTGCCACCCAGTACAAGGCCCGTCACAGCCATGGTTGACAGAAGTATGAATAGGAACGTCACCATCCACCTTGCCAGTGGATTATGGCCCATGAAAACGACCGGCTTGCCCTCTTTTAGGCCGTTAACAAAGGCTTGTCGCTGTTTTTTGTATTGCTCTCCAGATGGTAGAATAGCGCTCCAGTGGGCAAATCTGTTACCAATAAAACCCCATATGAGGCGCCAAGTAAGATTCGCGACAAAAACATAACCGATATAGACATGCACGTTCTTGAGTAGGATCTTGCCGTCATTGGTTACGCCCAAGGCCTTGCTATTCAAAATCATGGTTCCTGCGGCGATTAAACCAAGCACACATAAGACGTTGACCCAGTGAAAAATGCGCACCGTTCTATCCCAAACGGTATATTTTGTTAACGCTTCCTGTTGAGTATTCATTCCTGGTCTCCTCGTCCATAAATACCGGAATGTCTAATCCGGCGGTCATTGATTGACATAATTCCTACCTGCAGGCGGGTATTACTGCCATGACGTAAAATTAGCCACCCAAAGTGAAATCAAACTGAATCCTGCTCCAGGATGGTTCCGGACGACAACGATAGGCGTTTTCTGTCTTTTAAAGTAAATTATGTGTTAACATGCATAACTGATTGTAATATTATAAGTTTCATGCATACTTTTATCGCGAGAATGCGTTTAACAGATGTTTGGCATTCTCATTGTTGCGATCATGTATGATAGACCAGAGATGAGGAATACCACTATGTCGTTAGTTATGCCAATTCTGGCACTCGACCAGGCTGGCAACCCAAGTCGCTGGATTAACCAGGAGAAGGCGGTCCACTTGATCATCACAGATCGGGTGCTGGCGCCCCTGGGTCAGGAAACACGGATCATCCGTGGTGGCATCAATGCCCTGACAGGCCTGCAGTCTTGCGTTGAAGTTTCTTCCATCCTGCTTACCCGTTCGAAAGTGCAGCCGCACCTCTGGGCTGAGAGCTACGAACCGCCACTGACCAACCGTGCGTTGTTCGCCAGGGACGGATACCTGTGCCTCTACTGTGGTAAAAGCTTCTCCAGTCGCGAGCTTACGCGAGATCACGTGATTCCACGAAGCCGGGGTGGGGCAGACAGGTGGTCAAACGTAGTTAGCTGCTGCCACCGCTGCAACCATCTGAAAAGCGCCCGCACACCCGACGAATGGGGTGTCGAACTGCTGGCGGTGCCCTATGCGCCATGCTATGCGGAGCATCTGATTCTGCGTGGGAAAAACATCCTGACGGATCAGGCGGCATTCTTACGAGCGCGTGTGCGCAGAAGCTGAACGACCGATCGGTTACAATATCCCTGAAACTGGCCAGTCACTGCTCGCCAACCCTCTCTACATCATGGATATGTGTCTTGTGACCAGCGCGCTGTCCGCGTGAAACCGAGGGGAGGAGCGGATTAAGCGGTTTCTTGCTCAGATGTAGGTCGAGTTAGCGTAGCGTAACCCGACGTAAGAGGGGACATACACCCACCCATTGTCGGGTTACGCTACGCTAACCCGACCTACGTCTATTGAGGCCTGGCACAGGGATGTGCTGTTTACAGACCGAAGGATGGACTCAATCGTAAATCTGCATCTGAACGACGATCCCGGCGCGATAATCGCGTTCCTGGATGAAACATTTTGGCTAGCAATGTGGACAATTTACAACGGCGTTGAATATCTGTATTTAGCTGGTTCATAGACGATAAGAAGACTAAACAAAGATGTCCGCTACGGTCGCAAAAGAGAAGTAGATAAGGGGTATTACATTTTTCGGCTTTGGATCATCATCCTGTCTTATGCAAATAACAATTCAAGAGTGTTTTGCTGAATTTGTCTCAGACTTCCCGAAGAGCAAGGCTTTGAAATACATGGTCCGCTCAGTTATGAGCTTGACCGACCGTGAGATGATCAGCACTGATTGAGACCGGTCTGCTTCGCGCCCCGCCAGTGCCGCTCGCTTGTGATGATCTCGTTTTACCAGTCTGTGTTATCGTAATGAACCATGATCGGCTGGATAACAGCGTTATTGTCATACCTCTGGCGCTTCGTACGTTGGATATCCAGCATTGCCCTTCAGGCTGCCGGGGTCTGCTAGCCCTCGCGCTCGATTTCCATGGCCGGCAGCTTCAGAATCCTCCTGATGGTTTTGTGATGTACATTCAAACACGACATGTTTTGACAGCGTAACATCCGCTTTAGTAGCAGGGATTATATTCTAGATCAGGATATTTAAGAGTCAGTCGTATATATGTGTTTCATCACTATGCGACATATGAACTAACTTATGTTCCAGCATAAGAACCGTCAGGATAGGATTTACTCCTCTCTCCAGACATAAACTGTCATGGCTAGACGTTTTCATAATGACAAGAAGTTAAGAGGGAGTTCCATGTATTTAAGACTGGTAACGCCTTCACCTTCAAGTAACATGGAGTATGTTTAGGAGAGGCGTGCAACTCCTTCCAAGAAGAGATTATCGCACCCGTGGATGGTCGGTCCTGGATACTTACCTTTCAGTTGACCAGAAGCTGTTAATTCATCGATATGACAGCTTA
>JASFJY010000143.1:0-7385 GCA_050119415.1 Chromatiales bacterium
GGCTGTTCCCTGATAGACCGAGCCTACCAGCAAGGGATTGAACTGCTGTAGCGCCTTCATCGCCTCCATTGCGCTGCGACGCAACCGGTTTAGCGCCTCTTGTTGATCATCGCCCCGCAGCAGTCGTTGCTGTTCCCTCAGTGCCTCCTCGATCTCATCGCGTGTCGGCATCTGCTGGCGCCAGGTGACACCCAGGCGTGCCGCCGCCTTCTGGCAGGCGTGTGCCATATTGTCCGAGCGGTATTCGGTCATGATCCTGGCGGCTTCATAGGCGATCCTTCGCTGCAGCTCACGTTTACCCTGTGACATGGCGTCTCAGAAGGGGTCTTCCGAGGGGGTCACGCTACCGTCACCGAAACGCTGACGCGGCTTGGCACCCCGGCCGGCTAGCGGGGGGCTGGGGGCGTTTTTCGCTTCGAAGACCTCGAAGATGGCGTTGCTATTGCCGGCGCCGACCGGTTCACCGGTGTCGACATCGATGCGCATGGTGACCATGCCGGGCGGCATCTCGGGGAGCTTTTCCTCGATGCCGTTGAGGGCTACCTTCATGAAATCGATCCAGGCCGGCAGGGCGGCGCGTCCCCCGACTTCACCACGTCCGAGTGGTTTCACATCGTCGAAACCGAGCCAGGCGATGGTCACCAGTTGGTGATTGAAGCCGTTGAACCAGGCGTCGCGCTGATCGTTGGTGGTGCCGGTCTTGCCCGCGATGTCTGCGCGCCCGAGTGCCCGCGCCTTGCGCGCGGTGCCGAGCTGAACGACATCGCGGAGCATGGAGTGCATGAGGTATTCATTCTGTTCAGAAATGGCCCGCTTTGCGCAACGCAGTGGTGGCGCCTGCGCTGCGATGGATTCGCTGGTGTCGGCAGCGGTCCCCACCTCGGTGGACTGAGTCTCGTCGATTGGCAAGGACAGCGTTATCTGCTGAGCCTCCTCCTGCTGGGCCAGCAGTGCCTCGTCGCAGACCTGTACCGGGTTGGCCTGATAAAGCGGTTCGCCCTTATTGTCGTGGATCGAGTCGATGATATGGGGCGGTACGTAATAACCGCCGTTAGCGAACACCGCATAGCCGGTGCCCATCTGCAGTGGTGAGACGGCGCCGCTGCCGAGGGCGAGGGAGAGGTCGCGGGGCAGGTCGTGGGTATCGAAGCCGAAGCGGCTGGCGTACTGGATCGCGAAGTTGACCCCCATTTTGCGCAGCAGGCGTATCGAGACCAGGTTGCGGGAGTGGGTCAGGGCGTAGCGCAGCCGGGTCGGGCCGAAGAATTTACCACTGTAGTTCTCCGGTCGCCAGGCCGCCTCGAGGGCGTTGTCCTCGAACACCACAGGGGCGTCGTTGATGATGCTGGCGGGGGTGAAGCCGGCCTCCAGGGCGGCCGAGTAGATGAAGGCTTTGAAGCCGGAGCCTGGCTGGCGTTTGGCCTGGATAACGCGGTTGAACTTGCTTTGGTAGAAGTCGTAACCGCCGACCAAGGATTTGATGGCGCCATTGTCGGGGGCGATGGCCACCAGGGCGCCGGACACCTCGGGGATCTGAGCCAGTCGCCAGAAGGGGTCGGCCGATTCGGGTTGTTCATGGTAGAGGTAGATCTGATCGCCGGGTTTGAGGATGTCACTGGCAGTTCTGGGGGGCTCTCCCTTGCGGTCATGGTCGATGTAGGGCTGGGCCCACTCGAGCGCCGACCAGTCCAGAGTGATCCACTCCCCCGTTTCCGTGAAGACCTCCGCGCTCTGATCCTGTAGGGCCGTCACCAGGGCTCTGGGTAGGTCGGCCGCGGAGGGCTGCTGCTGGAGAAAAGCGATCATCTCTGCTTCGCTGAGATCTTCGCTCAACTCGAGGTATCCGCTCACGCCCCGGTAGCCGTGGCGTTTGTCATAGGCCTGGATGGCGCTGCGCAGAGCCTGGTTGGCGGCGGTCTGCAGTTGACTATCGATGCTGGTGGTGATTGTGTAGCCGCTGGTGTAGGCATCCTGGCCGTACCGTTTGACCGCTTCGGCCCTTACCATTTCGGCCACATAGGGGGCCTCGATTTCGCTGGGTGTTGTATGCAATTTGGCGCTGATGGGCGCGGTCCTTCCCTGGTCATATTCGGCGCGATTGATCATATTAAGCTCGAACATGCGGCGTAGTACATAATTTCGGCGAATAAGGGCATGTCCCGGATCTGTGATCGGATTGTGGGCGGAGGGTGCTTTGGGCAGGCCGGCGATCATGGCGATTTCGGCAAGCCCAAGTTTATCTACAGGCCTGCCGTAATAGACTAAGGCTGCGGCACCCACGCCATAGGCGCGGTGACCGAGATAGATTTTGTTGAGATAGAGTTCGAGGATCTCCTGCTTGTTCAGCAAGCGCTCTATCCTGAAGGAGAGAAAGATCTCCTTGATTTTACGGGTGTAAGTCCTCTCGCTACTGAGGAAGAAGTTTCTCGCCACCTGCATGGTGATGGTGCTACCGCCCTGCTTGCGCTTTCCGGTGAGGAGCAGATTGATCGCGGCCCGCAGCAGGCCCTGATAGTCCACGCCGGGGTGCTGGAAGAATCGGTCATCCTCGGCGGCCAGTATGGCCTGGATCATCTGCTGGGGGATTTCGTCGTATTGGAGTGGCTCACGACGTTTCTCGCCAAATTCGGCAATCAGGAGGTTATCGCTGCTGTAAATTCGCAGGGGGACCTGAAGCTGAACGTCCTTGAGGGTTTCAATGGAAGGCAACTTGGGTTCGAGGTATAAATAGACCCCGTAGAGGCCGCCTGCACCGACAAGTGTCATGGTGATTAGGAATAAAAGGAGGTATTTTAATAACCTAGAGAACGACTTCATGCGCTGGTTCACAGATTTAAAGGTGCCGGTGGGACCAGAATGGCCCATATGAAAAAATCTTAGTCTAGCAAATATGTGACATGCTTTTTTATCTTAGTTCCCAAAAAACAGCTTCACATAAAAATCATTTGCTGCTATATAGTTAGTTACTCTAATTAAAGAGAATCCTCTTTTAATTCTGCGGCATAAAGGTAAATAACCGCATGTCACTGTTCGGTAGAAAAAAACCGCCTTTGCTCGGCATAGATATCAGCTCGACAACAGTTAAGTTGCTTGAGTTGACAAAAAGTTCCGGGCGAAATGGGGCGATGTATCGGGTTGAGGCTTACGGGGTTGAACCCCTGCCGGCCAATGCCGTTGTAGAAAAGAATATCGCGGAGGTCGACGCCGTTGGCGAAGCGATCCGGGCCGTGATTCGGCGCTCGGGTTCCCGCGCTAAACATGCTGCCGTGGCGGTTTCCGGCTCGGCGGTGATCACCAAGGTGATCTCCATGCCGGCTTCGCTCTCCGACCAGGAGTTGGAGAGTCAGATCCAGTTGGAGGCCGACCAGTACATCCCCTATCCGTTGGAGGAGGTCAACCTCGACTTCGAGGTGATTGGTCCATCCGAGAAGAACCCGGACCTGGTGGATGTGTTGCTGGCGGCTTCACGTAGCGAAAATGTGGATGACCGGGTGGCGGCGCTGGAGCTGGCCGGGTTGACGGCGAGCATCGTCGATGTCGAGGCCTACGCCATGGAGAATGCCTGCACCCAGCTTATGGACCAGCTGCCCGAGCACGGCGAAGACCAGACCATCGCGATCGCCGACATCGGTGCCACCACTACCACCCTCAATGTGCTGCACAACAACAAGATCATCTACACCCGTGAGCAGAATTTCGGCGGTCGCCAGCTTACGGAAGAGATACAGCGGCGCTACGGCCTATCGATGGAAGAAGCCGGCATGGCAAAGCGTCAGGGCGGGCTCCCCGACAACTACGTACCCGAAGTGCTTGAGCCTTTCAAGGAAGCTATGGCCCAACAGGTCAGCCGCTCGCTGCAGTTTTTCTTCTCCTCCAGTGCCTACAACAGCGTCGACCACATCATTCTGGCTGGTGGCAGCGCCTCAATTGTCGGCATCGACGAGCTTATAGAGGAGAAGTTGGGCACCCCGGCATCGGTGGCCAATCCCTTCGCAAACATGTCAGTCGCATCCAGGGTCAAACACCAGGCGTTGAGCGCCGATGCTCCGGCCCTGATGATCGCCTGCGGATTGGCCTTGAGGAGCTTTGACTAATGGCGCGAATAAATCTACTCCCCTGGCGAGAAGCGGAACGGAAAAAACGCCAAAAGGAATTTGGCATGATGGTGCTGGGAGGCGTTCTGCTGAGCGGTCTTGCGGTGTTTGGCATTCACATGCAGTTTCAGAGCATGATCAAAGCTCAAAACAACCGTAACGCCTATCTCAAAAAGGAGATACGGGAAGTCGAGCAACAGATTCGTGAAATTGAGGAACTTGATAGGACGAAGCAGAACCTGTTGGCCAGGATGAATGTCATCCAGGAACTGCAAAGCAGCCGACCACAAATCGTTCATCTGTTTGATGAGGTTGTGACAGTCTTACCAGATGGGGTCTACCTCAACTCGCTGAACCAGTCTGGCGCCAAGCTGACTTTCGAAGGGCAGGCACAATCGAATGCGCGGGTCTCGTCAATGATGCGCAATATTGACGATTCTGAATGGTTGAAGAGTCCGAAGCTTAATTTGATTGAGAGCAAAGAGAAGACAGGGACAGGTTATAGTCACTTTCAACTCACGGCTAGCCAGGTTGTCGTGGCTGGGGAGGAGGAGAAGTGAATTTACAAGATTTAAATGAACTTGATTTCACTAATATCGGTGTTTGGCCAACACCCGTCAAGCTGGTCCTGGTCCTGGTGGTTTGTGTCGTTGTGGTAGTTGCCGGATATCACCTGGATACAAAGAAACAATTAAAAAAGCTCGAAACTGTAGAGCAAGAAGAAAAGAATCTGCGGAAGGATTTCGAGGAAAAGCAAGAAAAGGCCGCGAATCTCGAGGCCTATCGAAAACAGCTTGAAGACATGAAGCAGTCTTTCGGAGCAATGCTGCGTCAGCTTCCAAACAAAACCGAGGTGGCAGAACTGCTGGTGGATGTGTCACAAACGGGCTTGGCGACGGGGCTTGAGTTCGAGCTTTTCAAGCCGAGCGCGGAAGTTCCTAGGGAGTTTTATGCTGAACTGCCTATCGAGATCAAGGTAAAGGGTACTTATCACGAATTCGGCAACTTTATCAGTGGTATCGCAGCGTTGCCTCGAATCGTGACAATTCACGATATTCAAATTTCCTCAGGTAAGAGTAAGGAAGCAGTGGGTGAGTTGTTGCTCAAAGCGACGGCAAAAACCTACCGATACCTGGACGAAGAGGAAAGCCAATGATCAGCCGATATATGAAATCAGGGGCTTGCGGTTTTATGAGCCTGGCCGTTTTGCTGGGACTAAATGGTTGCGCCAGTCCGGATATTGATGAATTGCGAGAATACGTAGCCGAGAAAAAAGCACAACCACCAGGGCGCATTGAGCCCCTTCCTGAGATTAAACAAATCACTACCTTTGTCTATGAGGCAAATATGCGTCGGGATCCATTCGTCCCGACGGAAGGCGCCGAGGATGCTGGCGCTCCTGTCGCTGACAGCGGGATTTCTCCAGACTTCAATCGTAGACGAGAAGAACTCGAGAGTTACGCGCTTGATGCAATCAGAATGGTAGGGACGCTTGAGCAGGCAGATCTGAGATGGGGTCTGGTGAAAACAAAAGAAGGTACTGTCCATAGAGTCAAGCCTGGCAACTATATGGGGCAAAACCACGGTCGCATCATTCTGATCAGCGAAGACAAGATTGAATTGAGCGAAATAATCCAGGATGGTACGGGTGGATACATTGAACGCCAGGCCTCATTGGCTTTAGCGGAATAGCAAGGGGAATTCGAGATGAGAGGTTTGCCAATGGCACTCAAATATTTTTGGGGAGAGTCGATCGAAGGGCGCAGTTTTGATTTTCAAAAAGTGCTCGGTATCTTGGTTCTCTTGGTATTTATGTACTTCCCATGCAGCGCAATGGCTGAGAAGGCTTTGACATCAATTGACTTCTCTGCGTTACCTGGAGATAGGGTGCAGCTCACCTTGAGCATGAGTGAGGAGGTTACCGAGCCAGCCAGCTTTATTACCGAGAATCCTGCGCGTATTTCATTGGATTTTGCGGGCGTTAAGAGCGAGCTCGGTTTCAAAACGAAGTTGATTGGCGTGGGGCCGGTGCACAGTGTCACCGCATTGGAAGCGGGTTCGCGAACCCGCCGCGGGATCAATCTGTCCCAGTCAGTGCCTTATACTGCAAAGGTGGATGGCCGGCAGGTGTTAGTTACGCTTGACGTGAGTGACCAGCCAAAGGCTGCTTCACAGGTCAGTAAAGCAAAGGCAGAGATACCGGTTCAGGCGGATGCGCCGGCGGCAACACCGAGTGTTCCATCGTTAGCGGATATCAGGGATGTCGATTTTCGCAGGGGTGAGCAGGGTGAGGGGCGCGTGCTCGTGACACTGGGCGACCCCGCTATTCCGGTCGATGTGCGTGAAGAGGCGGGAAGAATCGTGCTTGAATTTTATGAGGCCTCGATCTCCCCCGACCTACTGCAATCCCTCGATGTGCTGGATTTTGCCACGCCTGTGAGTAAAGTCGAAACCAGGGCAAGAGGGGGGAACGTCGTTATCGATATCTTTCCCACCGGTGAGTATGACTACTTGGCATATCAAGCGAATGAGACATTCGCGGTAGAGGTCAGGTCACTCACAAAAGCGGAAAAAGAAGCGCTGCAGAAGGAACGCATGATCTACACGGGAGAGAGGCTCTCCCTTAACTTCCAGGATATCGAAGTACGGGCGGTTCTCCAGTTACTGGCTGACTTTACAGAGCTGAATCTCGTCACCAGCGATACCGTGGGTGGAAAGATCACTTTGAGGCTGAAGAATGTGCCGTGGGATCAGGCATTGGATATCATTCTCAAATCCAAAGGGCTCTCGAAGCGTCAGGTCGATAATGTCATTATGGTCGCGCCGACGGAAGAGATCGCGGCTCGAGAACAACTCGAGTTGGAATCCCAGCAGAAGATCGAGGAACTCGCGCCGCTGCGCTCAGATTTTATCCAGGTGAACTATGCAAAGGCTGAGGATCTGGCCGCGCTGCTGAAGTCTGAAGAGAATCGTTTGTTGTCCGAGAGAGGCAATGTGACGGTCGATACCCGTACCAACACCTTGCTGGTACAGGATACGACAGGGAAATTACAGGACATCCGTCGCCTGCTGCAAAAGCTGGATGTGCCTGTCAGGCAGGTGCTGATCGAGTCCAGAATCGTTGTCGCCAACAACGATTTTGCCAAGGATCTCGGCGTGCGATTCGGCACTACCTACAATGGGAGTGATGCTGATAGCGCGGCGGTCGTGACGGGCGCATTGGATGGCTATATCGCTGGCACCAATACTTATGTAGGTGGCATCGAGGTGCCGGCTGGCAGTGATTCGGAG
>JASFJY010000144.1:0-7357 GCA_050119415.1 Chromatiales bacterium
GTCCATTCAGGGCGACCCCATGGAAGCGGCCCTGCTGACGCTTGGCCGCAAGGGCGGCATGGATCCCGACAGCGAGTTCAAACGCATACCGCGCACCGACCTGATACCCTTCGATGCCGCCCATCGATTCATGGCCACCCTGCACCACGACCACGAAGGCCGGGCCTATGCCTTTCTCAAGGGGGCCCCGGAACGCATATTGGCCATGTGCAAGTGGCAGCTGATCGCCGGCGAGCAAGTGTCGCTCGATCAGGCCGCATGGCACACAAAGGTGGAGGCGATGGCGTCGCAGGGCTATCGGGTGCTGGCACTGGCAGAGCGGCTCGATATGGCGCCGAGCAGCGAGCTGCGTTTCCAGGATGTGGAATCGGGATTGCTCCTGCTCGGTCTGCTGGGCATCATCGATCCACCCCGCGACGAATCGATCGAGGCTATCCGGACCTGCCAACAGGCCGGTATCCGGGTCAAGATGATCACTGGTGACCATGCCGTCACGGCCACAGCCATCGCCGCACAGATCGGCCTGCTCAACCACACAGTGGTACTCACCGGCCGAGAACTCGACGACATGGATGAAGCGCAGCTGCTGAAACGGGTGACGGATGTGGATGTCTACGCCCGGGTCACTCCGGAACATAAACTGCGTCTGGTGAGCGCCATGCAGCAACATGGACAGGTGGTCGCCATGACCGGCGACGGCGTCAACGACGCCCCGGCACTGAAACAGGCCGATGTCGGTGTGGCGATGGGCCGCAACGGTACCGAGGCGGCCAAAGATGCGGCCGAAATGGTGCTCGCCGACGACAACTTCGCCTCCATTGTCCACGCTGTCGAAGAGGGCCGCACCATCTACGACAACATCCGCAAGGCGATCCTCTTCATTCTGCCGACCAACGGTGGCGAGGCCTTGGTTATCCTGGGCGCAATTCTGATCGGCTTCCACCACTTCCCGCTGACACCGGTGCAAATCCTCTGGGTCAACATGATCACCGCGGTGACCCTCGCCCTGGTGCTGGCGTTCGATCCCCCGGAAACGGGGGTCATGCGACGCACGCCGCGCTCGAGTGACGAAAGCATTCTTAACGGCTGGTTTCTCTGGCGTATCGGCTTTGTCTCCCTGATCCTCATGGGCGGCACCTTTGGCCTTTTCCTCTGGGCGTTGTCGATCGATCAGTCGGTCGCCCATGCCAGAACTGTTGCGGTGAACACCCTGGTGATGTTCGAGATTTTCTACCTCTTCAACACCCGCTATATCGAGGATTCCGCCCTCAGCCGCAGGGCCTTGCTGAGCAACCGCTTCGCCTTGCCGGCGATTGCTCTGCTGCTGCTGTTTCAGTTCGCCTTCACCTATCTGTCACCGATGCAGCGTCTGTTCGGCACGGTGGCGATCGGAGCGATGACCTGGCTGTTGATCCTGGCAGTGGCATCAAGTGTGCTGTTTCTGGTCGAGCTGGAAAAACTGTTGTTGCGTCGCTTTCGTCGACGCTCCCAACGTGATCATCGCGTTGCGGAGTGAAACATTTGATTGAGGGCGATGGCGTCTTCGCATTGCGGGAGATTGTGGGCGCAATCGAGGGGGAACGGGGCTTTCAGCAAATCGCCGGCTTCGCCGTACCCGCTTCGCAAGGCATGCGTTTCGGCCCACCGCGACGCTATACGAATGATGTATGCCTCCTACATGGTGGACCCCGCCTACACTCAGGAGGACTTGCGCGGGCGAACGCGGTGCCCTTCCACCGAGTCCTTCCTCGCTCAGCCGCGTCGGCCGGTGAATCCAGACATGTGTGCGGGCATGGCACGAAGCTATTGACCCGGTGACCAAATAGGTTAGGTTAAGCCGCTATATGCACGCCTGCAGCTTGCGCATCAAAACACCACTGTGGCACTTTGTAACGCAGCCTTTTAGCGGGCATACTGCGGCTGAACACGCCCTCGCACCGGTCTCGCTGTCCAGCTGCGGTATTTGCTCAATCATCAATAGCTTGCTATTGATGAGTGGCACAGGGATGTGCCGTTTACGGACCTAAGGATGGATTCAATCATAAATCCGCATCTGAGCAACGATCCCGGCGCGATCACCGCCTTCCCGGATGAAACATTCGGATTATGCGTCTCAGGCTAAGCTCACTTCTATCTTGCGTGGCTGAAACTGTTCCCGTTTGGGGATACGCAGTGTCAGCACACCGTCCTTGAGGCTGGCTTCCGCCTTCTCTCCGTCCAGTTCGTGACTGAGAGTGAAACTACGCTGATAACGGGTCGATTGCACATCAGCATAGATCGCCTCCAGTCCTTCAGGCATGGGAATCTTGGCCTTGCCCTCGATGGCCAGGTTGTCCCGGTCGATCTGAACATCCAGACGTTCGCGGGATACGCCCGGGAGATCGGCCTGGACGGTGATGCCGGTGTCGTCCTCGAAGATATCGACGGCCGGCCGAATCGGCCGCTCCATCGCTTTACCGGCTGCTGCCTTTTCGGCGGCCTGTTTGGTCATTTTTTTGCTAGCGGTCATGTCACTCGCCTCCTGCTGCTTATTTGACTTCGATCTGGCGCGGCTTAGCCGATTCGCGACGCTGAACGGCGATATGCAGTACGCCATCCTGATAGTTCGCCTCCACCCGGTCGGGATCGGCATCATCCGGCAGGTTGACGGCACGATGAAACGCGCCATCGAAACGCTCCCGGCGATAATACTGTGCACCCTCCTCGCGCATCGGCCGGCGTTCACCCTTCACCGTCAAAAGGTTCTGATGCAGGGTGATCTCCAGTTGCTTGGGCTCGACACCGGGTGCAAACAGATAGACATCGATCTGTTGCGGTGTCACGCCCACGTTGACCGGAGGATAGCTGCCGCGTGCAGCGGCGCGTATGCCGCCGCTCCAGGGGACGCTGCCGAACAGCTGATCCATCTCTCGTTCCAGGCGCCTGAAATCGTCGAACAGGCTTCCTTCAAAATTGCTCATACTTTCGAACATTGCACTGCCTCCTATCCGTTAGTTGGTTAATGATTGCTGTTGTCTTGTAGATAGGGATGTTAGCTGGCATTTCAAGACGGCCATTACCGCCCTCTTCTGCATGGGAGCCGACGGCCAGTTACTCGAAACGACCGAGTCTGGCACGCAACCCTTCAATCTCGTCTATCAGATCCAGCGCCAGAGCCGCACCGGCCAGGTTGATACCCAAATCATGTTGCAGGCGCCAAACGATCTGTACACGCCTCAGACTGGTACCGGCAAAGCGCCAAGTGCCGTGTTCCCGCCTCTGAGGTTCGAGTATGCCCTCGTCAACCAGCTCCAAGACCCAGTCACTGCGAACCCGACATGCCCGACACAGTTCGTCCAGTGAGAGGGAAATCATCTCGTCGAGGACTCGCCCGCTGAGAATCAGTTGCTTACTCGCCATTTAAACCCCCAGTCTCGCCCGTGGGTTGAACCTCAGCTCTTCGGCCATACGACGGTAGAGGGCCTGCGCCTTTTCGCTGTTACTGGGTGGCAGGACGATCTGCAACACGGCATAGAGATCGCCGGCGGGCTGCCCTGGGATGCCGCGCCCCTTGAGTCGCATCTTGCGGTCCGAGGTGGAGCCGGCAGGTATCTTGAGGTCGATGACGCCTTGTGGAGTCGGCGCTTTTACCTGCGCACCGAGAGCCGCCTCCCAGGGAGCGACCGGCAGCTTCATATAGAGATCGCGGCCTTCCACCTGGTAGATCGGATGCGGTCGGAACTCCACTGCCAAGTATAGATCACCCGATTTGCCTTGACCCAGACCCGGTGCCCCCTGACCGCTGAGGCGTATCTGCTGACCCTGGCGGATACCTTTGGGTATGTGTACATTGAGGGTGCGTTTATGGCGTTTTAATTGGCCATACTGATCGATTTCAGGCACATGCAGGCTGAGTGCTCGGGTGGCGCCGTGGAAGGTGTCCTCCAGGTCGACCATGATCTTGGCGTGGTGGTCCTCGCCTTGAGTGTGAAACTGTCGGGCATTCGCTCGCCGGCTATCGCCGAACTCATCCATTCGGCTAAAACCGCTTCCGAACAGGCGCTCGAAAAAGTCGCTAAAGACAGAGCCACCGGTACCTCTGAAGACGCCGCTGAAATCAAAATTGGCATCCCAGTCCGGTGGAGGATGGAACTCCTGTCCCGCTTGCCAATTCGTACCCAGTTGATCGTAGGCGGCGCGTTTTTCTGGATCTTTCAGCACTTCGTAGGCCTCGCCCAACTCCTTGAAGTGCTTCTCCGCATCGGTCTCTTTACTGACATCCGGATGATACTTGCGCGCCAGTTTCCGATAGGCCCGCTTGATCTCGTCTTGGGTGGCATCACGTTCCACACCCATGATCTTATAATAGTCTTTAAACTCCATCGCTTACACCTTCATTGTTGCAGCCCCGAGACGGCCTGATGGATTATCAATTTAGACGATTTATGCAAATTCAAAAGCCGTGATTGTTGGCACTCGCTTTGGATTACCTTTGTGTATGGCATTCGCCGATCGACCTTCTTGAGAGACTTTGCAGTACGCAGCGTCAAATGCAAAGCCCCTAACAAAACAGCTTGGCCAGATTATATCTTCCATGGTGTATTTTCGTTAGTTAAGACAGTTCTGCTTTGTTCTGCTGCTATCGTTAACGATTTGCGCTGTCGGCATTCGCCCTTTCACATTCTCTCGCTAAACTGAAAGTAGTCTTAGCGAAATCTCTTGTTCAAGCGTAAACGCTATAGGATGACCTATGGAATAGTTAGGTATGTATCTGAATGCATGACCTGATTACAATCAAAGTGATATTGCCATATCAGGAAGATACTTCTTAACAGCACACTCCCGCTTTGGGTTATCAGTGCGCTTTCTTGTCTCTCGTCGTTGTTTCCGTTTTGAACTGTTATCTCGTTCAGGACTTCTACACCCGTCTTTTGACGAAATCCATCATCAAACGAGGTAAATACCATGTCTAATAAAACAGGTCGGCTTTTTGGCGGCGATTCTGAACTTGAAGCTCGCTTCAAACACTTGATTTCATTCTCCTCCGACAAACGAACCATGCTCGTTCACTTGACAAATCAGTGTAACCTGCGTTGCAGTGATTGCTGGTTTTTTATTGAGCATTTCGATCAACGCACGCAGGAGATCAGAGAGCTCGAACGTTGGCAGGCTTTCGCACAACAACAGGCAGAGCGCGGCACGACAGTCGGGCTGCTGATTGGCGGTGAACCCACATTGCACCCTAACCGTATTGCCGCCATACGCAATCACATTCCATACATCACGGTTTCTTCAAACGGAGAAGTTCCGTTGTCAAAAACCGATTTCCCCGATACCACCATCGCCCTAACACTCTTCGGTGGTTATAAAACCGACGACCAACACAGGGCCATCAGATCCAATGGGCAGCGGTTTACCGGCCTGTTTTCCAAAGTCCTGAAAAACTATCGGCACGATCCGCGCGCGGGGTTTGTCTATGCTGTAAACTATGACGCTATCGATCAGATCGAAGAGACTGTTAAACGCATCAGGGACAACGGTCAACGCCTACTGTTCAATTTCTATCGCGACTTCTCCAACCACAAGGTGGAGACTGAAGATCAGGAAATGGCCCTGTTGGAGCGCACCTTGGATATCAAAAGCAGGTATCCGCAGACCGTAAGCAGTACTCCCCATATGCTGGAGACTATGTTCGTAGGACGCACCCACTGGGCAAAGTTCGGTTACAATACCTGCCCCTCGATCAGCAGTGACTACGAAGACGCTAAAGAGCGTTTTTCAAATGGCCATCCTGCCCTACCGGGCTTCAATGCCTACACGGCGAATCATGAACCAACACTCTGCTGCACTGGGGGGGATTGTGAAACATGTCGTGATTCCCAGGCCATTTCCTCCTGGATCTTGAGCAACATGCGCAAGTACATGAAGAGCCCGGAACTGATGCGTACCTGGGTCGAGGCTGCTGAGTCATACTGGTCGCAGTTTATCTGGTCGCCATGGCATCCCCATTACCGTGAAGTAAAATCCGATGACATGGTTGACAACGTGAACTATGCCTGAATTAACGCCACGGAAGATTTCCTGCGGATCCAGGGATGGATTCATTTTCAAGGAAAAGGCAATCAGCCGCCGCTGAGAAGCTGATGAGTAATCCTGCTGTATTTATCTCGCCAGGTGTTGGTCACAGCTTCGGCGGCTGATTTTTTCGTATTAGCTGATTAATCAAAATTTTCGAAAGATTATTAACCCATGCTTTAGTTTGAAGATATTGGCTTGTCATGTCGACATTATGCAACCACTACTGTCACTGAGATTCGATGATAATGGCTATATATTGCGTTTTTCTTCACAGTAAGCCCGCATCAGACGAATCGTATCAGTGAAATCTGTCTTGAGCTGCTTGAGCAGCTGCGACCCTTGCTGTTTAAGAACTTCATGGGTCGACCGATTGATCTGTTGCGCGGTTGCCGCCAATTTGGTTGCCCCGATATTTCCTGCCGCCCCCTTCACACCATGCGCTTCATCCTTGAGTTTCTGGTATCTCGCTCCGCGTAATGAGAAATGCATGCTATTGATCAGGTTGTCCGTGTCGAATTGGAAGTGATCTACCAATTTCTCCAGGAAGTCAGGACTGTTTCCCAAAGCACTCAATTGTTCCATAACCTTATGATTATAGTTTCTCCGCTGCGCACCGTTTGAGTATCAGTATTTACAACTTCTTCATACTCAACATCGTCAAGCTCTATTCCGATTAAATTCTCTATGGTTTCAAGCAGTAGCGGCATATCGATCGGCTTCGTCAGATAGGCCTCTACGTTTGCTTCATCACACTGTTGTTTGGCGTCAAGGGTTGCGTTCGCGGTAAGAACGATAAAAGGTGTATTTGTGTTGAAACTATCACCAAGTTTGGTTATTTTAACCACATCGATGCCGGTGAACTCCGGCATCTGCATATCGACAATACAAAGATCAAAAGCTTCCTCTTCCAGGCAGTCTATTGCCTGCTTCCCATTGTGCGCCGTCACCACATTGAAACCGGTGCGCTCCAACACTTCTCGCAGTACGTACCGGTTAACCTCCATATCTTCGGCCACCAGGATACGCTGATGCCTTTTTTTGTTTTTCGCCTGCCACTTCGCAAGTTGATCAATACTTTGAGATGGAACTTCGTCTGCTAACACGTTATGAATGGCATTGTAAAACTGTTTCTTGTTGTAGAGATCGGTAACAAAGGCGTTAACTTCCATATCGTAGTATTCCTTCGGGATAAAGTCCCGCTCAGTAACTAGTATGGTTCTCAACTCCTGAATCGTTGACGCCTTCATACGCTCGCAGAATCCTCTTGGCGTCTCTTTGAAACCAGTCTCATCGATGATTA
>JASFJY010000145.1:0-7331 GCA_050119415.1 Chromatiales bacterium
GCCGCTGGTAGCGAGCGAATACCAAGGAGGTACGACATGAAGCGAAACCAACAACGAATGTCCAACCGCCTTGCGGGGCTCAGCGAACGCCACAACCCATGGATTCGGCTCAAAGCCATTCTCGACGGGGACGCTCGCATACTGCAGGGCAACAAGCGCCTGCTGGAGACCCTGCGCGCCCGAATTGGCACACTGTCGTCCGAAACATGCCAGTTCGCCCCGACCGCTGGCATTGCCACCGTCATGGCCACAGCCGGAATGGGTGGTTACCAGCTTGCTCAGGTGCTCAACGGTTACATGGAAGATGTCAGTATCGAACAGATTTTCGAATGGGATCAGCGACTCAACGAGCTACGCGCCGCACCGCCCGAGGTACGCAGATTTGCCCTCGTTGAAATGATCTACGACGATCGGGGCGTGACAGATGACATGACAGTGGGCGACTTCGCCGGGGTACACGCGGTCAAGCAATGGCGAGCCATGCAAAGCGCGTCGGGCGCTGAGGAACTGCGCCTGTTCGAGGCCCGACACCTGGACATGATAGGCGTCTTGGGAAGCAAGACCTTCAAGATAGATGCGCTTATCGGGGAGCTGTGCGATCAGAGTACAAGCTCCTTGTCGGGTTAATTGATCACGCGGGTATAACCACCCAGTTGGTCGAATTTGCGCATCCATGAGTCCTGGCCGATGGCCTTGAGACGATGGTGCTCAGCCATCACCTCGTCATCAGTGGCGAAGTCGCCCGACACCAGCACATACCACGGCGACCTGGACTTGCCGATGGTCACGGCGATCTCGTATGGCTTGGGCATGTCGCCCAAGCGGCTGCGAATCAGGGTATGAATATCCTCGACCGCAGACGAACCGATCAATTGCAGGGTGTAGTGCCCCCCCTCGCGGGTTTCAAGCCATCCACTTGGCGCGCGAACATCATCGGCCACCGCTACCTCGGCCGCCTTTTCTGCCACAACCCGCACCGGCTCCGAGACACCCTTGGCAGCCACATCAGTCTCGGCACCTTGCAGAGACCCGACTTCGCCCAGCTCTGCCCGCAGTCGCTCGATTTCGGCACGAATCCGTGCCTCGCGCTCGGCCTTTGCACGGGCCTCGGCTTCGGCCTTGGCACGAGCCTCGGCTTCGGCCTTGGCGCGGGCCTCGGCTTGCGCGCGCAGACGGGCCTGACGTGCTTCTTCGGCCTTGCGGCGTGCCTCCGCTTCCGCCTCCCGTTTCTTGCGCTCACGCTCCGCCAGCACATCGAGGTGTTCCTCATAGAGGGCCTTTGCATCGGGCTGACCGCCATGCGCAGCGAGCAGCAGCCAATATTCGGCCTCGTCCTCGTTCACCTCGACACCCTTGCCGTGATACAGAGCGGCGCCCACGGCGAACTGGGCATCCAGATGCCCAAACTCGGCCGCCCGCAGCGCCCACTTGTAAGATGCCTTCGGGGATTCGCCCGCCAGCAGCAAGGACTGGCGATACATCGCCTCGGGGTGATCCTTGCGCGCGGCCATTTCCAACATACGGCGGGCTTCGCTTTCTGAGGCCGTCAGGGTGCCCTGAATGTAGAGGCTGGCCAACGCAGTGATGGCCTCGACATCGCCTTGACTGGCGCCATAATCCAGTAACTCCTTCGCGCGATCCACGTCCTTGCGAATGCCTTTCTCGCCTTGCGCCAACAGCAGGCCAAGCGTCGTCGCCGCCTTGTCATGGCCGGCATCAAAGGCCTGCATCAGGTATTTCTCGCCTTGCGCCGGATCGGCTTGCACCGAACGGCCTTCCAGATAGGCGAGCGCCGTGTAATACAGACCTTCCGGATAGCCCATCCGAGCGGATGCCCGCAGCGACTGGAAAGCCTTTTTCTGTGACTTCTTGATACCCCCCAAACCGTGCTCGTAAAGGGTCGCTATGTTGTAGGCAGCCACCCCAGACGTGTTGGCCAACGGCAAGCAGGATTTCGCGGCCTGCGCATACTGGCGCGCATCGAAATCGGCGCGGCAAATCGACTCGGGGGACGCTTGAGCGGTACCACTGATCAGCAGCGCGATCAGGCTGATTGCGAGGCGTGTTTTCATGCTGTTATCCCCTCCCGGTATGACAGACGCGCCCTTGATTGTTTCGTACTCATGCTTATTGAACGCCGTATGCAAGATGATGCCCATTTTCGCGAGGACACCGGTGTAATGGGCGTCGAACACGGACTGAAAGGACAAGGAGAGCTTTTCATCAGTGTTCTGGTTGGTTGAGGCCTCACGCAATAAAAAGTACCTTAACGCGCGGAAAAGGTCAATATTTTGGTACAACCATTTTAAGTAAATATCATGCTGAGCGCGCAGATATTCGTCCGCCTCATGGGTCAGGCGCAGCGCCAGTCGGCGCTCATCAGGTATTCATGCTCGATTACGCTCATCAAGGGAACATCGCGTCTTTTGGTATCTCCAGAATGTATGCCATACGCGGATGGGATAGCAGCGCCCCGGTCAGCCGGGGCGGATCAAACCGCACTGCCGGCACCAGCCTCCTTCTCCACATCATCCAACCACTTCATCACGACCTCCCAGATGATATTACACTCACCCTGAGCCACCTTTTCGGATTTCAGGCGCTGCTCCAGGTCATAAAGCTCGGCTGCCATCGGCTCTATTCCGGACATGGCGGCCATGCCGGCCACCTTGTGCACCCATGCCGCCAAGGCCTCTGCATTGTCACAGCTACGCAGCCTTTCCCCGAGCGCGCGCTGATCAGGTATTTCCAGAATAAACGCCTGCCGAATCTCCGCGCGCACCGCAGCATCGTTGATCGCCTCCGCCGCCGGCGGTGCGGTGCGCGCCACGGAAACCAGCACATCCAGCAGGCCGTTGGCCGAGAACGGCTTATTCAGCGCGCCATCGAACGCCGAGGCCTCGATCCGGCGTTGTACGTCCGGCAGATTGCCCGCCGTACTCGCATAAATCTTGGCCGGGCCAAGCAGCCCTCGCGCACGCAGCTCCGCCAGAGTGGCGAAACCGTCTATTTCGGGCATCTGGATGTCCATCAGGATCAGGTCCACCGGCTCATTCTTCTGCAAGAAGCGGATCGCCTCGAAGCCGGATTCCGCTGTAAACAGGTTCACCCCCCATTTGCTCAGAAAGCGCGCCAAGACAACCGGCGCGGCGGGCGAGTCATCCACGACCAGCACCCGCATCCCATCCACCTCACGGGACGCTGAATGCCGGTTCATCTTCTGCGACGACGCATCAATGCCCAGCGCTTTGCGTAACCGCTCCACCGACAGGATCACCGAGAACGGATAGGGCTCTATACCGGTCCTGTCACGCACGCTCGCAAGATCGTTCGGGGCATCCATGAACTCCAAGGACAGCCAGCGTCGCCCTGTATCAGCATGCCGCAGCGCGTTTAGGTCGTCCGCCCTGAGCGAGGCCTGTTCCACCAGCACGGCATCGGCCCCGGACAGCGCGGCCATCCCCTGCGCCTTAAAACAATCAAGATCGAGCACCCGAACAGGCTCGATAGCAACCAAGGCCAACGAAGTTTCTATTGCGCGCCGCGCATCCGGGTCATCTCCGCACAGCAGCAGGGCCAGCCTGATTTCCGGCGGCGCGATATGCTCGTCAGTCATATCGCGTTCCTCGACCACATCGAATGCGGCATGCAGGGTAAAGCAGGCGCCTTGGCCCGGCGCGCTATGGAGCGTCACGCACCCGCCCATACTCTCTGATTCACGCTTTACGGCGCCTAGCCCTACCCCCGTCCCGGCATGAGTGCGCTTGCCGCCTGTATTGATTTGGGTGAATGCCTCAAAGATGCGCACGTGTTCTTCGGGGGGGATACCAATGCCGGTATCCCGCACATCGAAACACAACGCCCCCTGATCATCGGAATCCTCATCCAGCCTCACCTCCAAGGCCACACTCCCCTGTTCGGTAAACTTGATGGCGTTGTCCAGCAGGTTGTTGAGAATGATGCGCAGGCCTCGGCTGTCACCGCGCAGATGTACCGGCACATCGGCCTGAATGACATGATATAGGCGCAGGCGCCGATGGTAGGCCATGTGCGCAACACGTTCGATGGCCTCGGCAACGATCGGCCGCAGGTCGAACGTCGCAATGCGCATTTCCCTTGTCTCGGGGTGCTCCAACTGGGCCGCACTGACGATGCCATCGACCAAGTTCAGCAAGGCGCCGGCGGCGCCATGAATGTGGTTTGCCGCCTCCCTCTGGCGCTCCAAGGCCTCCGGCACCCGCAAGCTGTCCGACTCCATTAAGATCAACTCGGCCATCAGTATGATGCTATGCACCGGTGTCTTGAGTTCATGCGACATCGTGGTGAGGTATTCCGACTTGTCCTTAGCGGCCCGTTCTGCCTGCGCCGTCTTGAGCGCCAGTTCTCTTGTCTTGGCCTCGATTTGCTTGCGCAGGCGCGCATCGCTGTTGCGGATTTCCGCCGACATATCGGATAGAACGGCATGCAAGTCATGGAATTCCTTGAAACCGTTCGAAAGGGACCCAGGCGCGGCGTAGTCGCCGGTTGAAATGCGCCGGGCAATACCGAACAACTCCTGAATGGGGTTAATCAGGCTCGGAATATAGAAGTTGCGAATCTGGTACACCACCAGCAGCAGGACAAAAATGCAAAACAGATGTGTGGCCACGGTCATCACGATGGCGCGGGCGTAGGACAGATTCGACAATTTGACGGAGAGAATCCCCACCTGCTCCCCGGCCACACTCACCGGATACTCGAACTGGATACTGCGCTGCATGTTGGTCAGGCTCAGCAGAATCCCATACCCACCCCATTCCTCGTCGTCCACATCATGAGTCACCACATCAATGGTCTGGGGCACAAAGGCGGTACGATCAAACGGAGCCCTGAACTCGTCGCTGGCAGACGCTTCGCCAAAGGGCAGGTAACGGGCCGACAGCACCGCGCCGATGCGGCCGACCGCCTGAACGCTGGCCCGCATAGCCTCGCTGTCACCGGAATAGGCGTAAAACTCTGCCGCATCCCTCAACATCACCTTGACGTCATTGCTATGCTCGACGGATGCTTCATGGTCGTGCAGCAGATTGACGACCATGGAGGCCAACAGCGCGAACACCGTGACCAGCTGAATAACAATGATCCCTCGCGCGGCATCACGGATGCTCCCGCCTGGGAGGTGAGCCTTGTTTTGTCGGTGAGCGCCCCGACGTTCACGCATGGGAGCGCCCCCCCTTCTCCCTGCCGCAGAGCAGTTCGAACAGCCCGATCAATCCCAGCCTGCGCGCCAACGTAGCGTTGATAACATGCTCACCTTCGGCACAGCCACCCTTTCCGCTCAGCGCGGCAAAGGCCATACTGGCGGTCTTTTTTTCGATATGTTTGTTGGTCATTTTGGGCTTTCTCTTCAACTACGGACGGCGCTGTAGCGGCCCCAACAAAAAAGAGCCGGTCGAACCGGCTCTCCTGTCAATCACATGACGCCCTCGCCTGATTAGCCCGAATGCTTCATCCGGGAACGCGATGATCGTACCGGGGTCGTCGTTCAGCTGCTGATTGCGATTGAATCAATAGCAAGCTATTGATGATTGAGCAAATACCGCAGCTGGACGGCGAGACCGGTGCGAGGGCGCGTTCAGCGTAGGTCGGTTACACTTTGACTTTGATAATATTCCAAAAATAATAAGTAAAAACCTTAAGTTAGTTTCTTTTCAAAGCGACCGGGTGAAACATTCGGGCTCTCTTTTTTCTTACGCGCACGCTCGCGGACACCCCAGTTGTCCTGTTCCACCAAGGCTCGCGCGCGGGACTCGATACCGACCAGTTCGACATACTCATCAATGGCCACCCGGCCCCGCTCGGAAATGTCCTTGTAGAGGACATAGATGAGCCGGCGAACATCCGGATTGGGTGTCAATTCCCTCCCCCGCATCCAGTTCTCCGCACTGGACGCCGAGCGACCCAAGTAATAGGCCAGATCGCGCAGCGTGAACTGCTGATCCAAGGGCATATGCTTGTTGATCAGTTGCAATAACTCAATCGGCGTGGGCGTGGCCGGGATCGGATTGAGCTTCGGCCTTTTCGACAGCATCCGAAACAGCAAGGCACGGGAGGCCGAACTGAGCGGCTCGTTCGGCTTGGAGATCATCGGGCGGTAACGCGGGCTGTGCATACCGCATAGCCACAGCCGATCCAGCGGATCCAGCCCCAGCTCATCCGAAATATCGACTATATCGCCCGCATTGGTCGGGCGGCTATCAGGAATCTCTTTCACTTGGGCATCCACACATCATCGGGGATCGAATCATTTATTAACAAAGGCTCTTCCGGCATAGCCTGCCCGGCGTTCACCACAGACTTCGACTGATGCTGTTCCCACGGATACAGGAACAGGAAGGCGGCAGACAGCACCACACCCAAACCCATGTGTTTCAGGCGCGCACCAGCGCTCATGGACACACCGGGCAAACCCACAGGGCGGGCCGCCACGCTAACCGCTCGCTCCAAACTATTGACCAGGGTCACGCCGTTTTGCTTCAGGTCATCCGAATTCACATTGAGCGCGAATGAACCACGCGCGGGCAAGACCTCTAACGCGACCTTGGTTTGCTGGGGTTCACCCTCATTGTTCGCACGAAGTGAAATCGCGGAATCTTGACCCGGTGAACAGGTAAAAAACCGGGAGTCCCCACCCGCGCTACGCAAGTGCCGAACGCTGAGGTAGCCCGGACGGGCATGGATCGCGACATGCCCACCGTCAGACAGCTCGATTGTATTACGGTATCCCTTTATCACACTATCTTCCTGCAAGATTCTGGTCACATCATATTTAATAGGATAGCAACAAAAAGGGCTATATTACAGCAAAGAAGGGAGTTTAGACATGATAAGGAGACTTACCTTCCTTATATTTTGGATAGTACCATCTTATTATCAATGGCCTTACATTAAGAACTCTGTGCGACAATCCCAGCACGAGGGGACGTCATGTCGCCTCGAAAGCCTGGCCCTCGTACTCGAAGGTCGGCTTGGACATCCAGCCCGGTGCGCGAGGTCAGCTTGGACATCCAGCCCGGTGCGTAACACGCCAGCGTCCAGGTCCCGGTGACACATCGCAATACCTATCCCTCTTTGCCAACGCTCTCGAAAGGCTCTCCCCACACAGGGCTTCTCCGCGATAAACAAGCGCATTACAGCACACCCCTTGGGTTGTTTTTCGGGCGTAGCCTGGGCGAACCGCCCGCATTGCCGGCCACCTTAGGGATCGGCGGCAACCAGCCATCCTTGCGCAGGCTTTTCTCAAGGGCGTCCACGGCCTTTTCCACATACGGTTCAAAAATCGGGCCTTCCAT
>JASFJY010000146.1:0-7314 GCA_050119415.1 Chromatiales bacterium
CATTTTAGAAGGCAAATTTGCCCGTCTTAGGCCACTGGGTCAGAATGACTACGGCTACCTCTATGACCTCAGTCTCTCAGCGAAAAATAACGCTCGCTGGCGTTACCGAGGAGCCACGCCGAGCCCCGAGCGTTTTGTCGCCGACCTCTGGAGCGGTGTTCTGGCGCAGTTTCTCGTGGAGACCCCGGAGCCTAGAAAACGCGCCGGTTTATTGGTGGCATACAACGCCGATCTTGCCAATGGCACCGTTTATCTGGGTGTCTTGATTGACAATGTCCATCATCGAAAAGTGTGGCCACTGGAAGGCGTCATGCTGTTTATTGACTATCTGTTCCAGAACTGGACGTTCCGAAAAGTATATGCCGAGACGACAGAATTTAGTGCAGCGCACTTTTCCTCCGGCGCAAATATTTTGTTTGAGGAAGAAGGTCGTTTTCGCGAACACCAGTATTTTCAAGGGCGCTACTGGGACTACATCTACTACTCTGTTACGCGCAAGCGCTGGGAAGAGCACGGACACAAGCTGCTCGACAGGCTCTCGGCATTTCGCTCTCCCGGGTGACTCTGAATGTCACAGGCAAGCGTGCAAATGTGTGAAACTTTAGCTGACGCTATTGATGCATTGAGTTCGCCTAGGCGTGGATTTCACTTTACCTCAGGCGATACCTCATCCACCTTTATTGACTATCGACAGCTCCGCGAGCGAGTCCATATCCTCGCCCGAAAACTCTCCGCAGTCGGTGGCAATCGTGGAGAACCGACGATCCTGTTGTTTGCAGACCAGGAGGAGTTCGTTCAGGGCTTTCTTGCAGCGATACGGGCCGGATTAGTGGCCGTGCCGGTTTACCCTCCGTATCTGACCGGGAAGCTGGACAAGTACGTTGCCCATATAGAACGTATCCGCCAGATCACCGGTGCACGGTTGATTCTGACAAGTGACACGCTAGTAGCCCCATTGCAGCCGCTCCTTCCCGGTGCCAGGCTAGTTGCCTTGTCCGAAATCGACTCAAGCAGTAAGCGGGGTGAACTGCCCCAGATACGGAGTTCGGACCCTGCGCTTATCCAGTTCACCTCCGGCAGCACTGCCGCACCCAGGGGGGCAGCACTGGCTCATTGCAACCTGGTCGCCAACGCTTTCGCCATAAAACAGGCACTGGAGCTTGACCCACAGCGGGATCGAGGCGTGAGCTGGCTTCCCCTGCATCATGATATGGGACTCATCGGTTTTCTTGTCACGCCAATTCTGAGTCAGGTCTCTAACTGGTTCCTGTCACCACTTGAGTTCGCCCGCCGGCCACATCGGTGGATGGATCTCCTTGACCAGACACGGGCCACTATCTCCTATGCCCCAAACTTCGGCTATGGTCTTGTTTCGAGGCACATCAGGAAAGCTGACGTGGAGAAATGGAACCTCGCAAATTGGCGTGTGGCAGGATGTGGGGGGGAACCAGTACTTGCCGAAGTTCTCGAGAAATTTGCAGATTTGCTTCGGCCTGCGGGTTTTAATAGGACTGCATTTGTACCCAGTTATGGATTGGCCGAAGCCACGCTTGCGGTAACCATGTCACCTTTGCGGCGAGGTGTCGTTAGTCGAAGGCTCAGTGGCAACGACCAAAGTGACAGGTCACTGGTTTCCTCAGGCCGGCTCGTTGCCGGCACTGAGATCCGCATTGTTTCAGCGACCGGGAGCCTGTTGCCGGAGGGGGTTGAGGGGGAGATACAGGTCAGGGGACCGGGTGTTGTAACGGGTTTCTGGAGCGAAAACGGCTTTAGCAACGCCTGCTGTACGGAAGGTTGGCTCAAAACCGGCGATTTGGGCGTACTTGGTGAAGGCGAACTCCACGTCAGCGGTAGAATCAAGGAGGTAATCTCCATCAACGGGCGTAAATACTACCCCCATGACATTGAAGAGTGCGTACAGGATTTAGACGGCGTGAGAAAAGGCAACGCTGTAGCATTCGGGCGTCCCGGCGCCGGTAGTGAACAACTTGTCTTGGTCGTTGAAGCAAAGTCGTCGGATGATGCGGCAGGGCTGCGGCGAAGGCTTCGAGCATGCATCCGCGAACGCCTTGGGCTCAACGTGGCCGAAGTTGTAATCGTCGGTCATGGTGTGATTTCCAGAACTACAAGCGGCAAGCTTCGGCGGCTAGCCATGAGATCACTTTACTTGTCTCATGATTTGCAGGGCGAAGGCGGGTAACCTTAAGGAACCTCTATCAAAGCCCCTCCGGATTAGATTCAAGCAGGCCGCCGAGGATGGTCAATCCCTTCGCCATTGCCTCGAAACCCACCTGGCCGAAATTGAGCCGGATGAACTGCCGGTACTTGCCGCTTGGGGAAAAGAGCGGCCCGGGGGCGATACTGACTCCACGCTGCATTGCCTGATGGTAGAGTTCCATGGCGTCGCTGCCCGGCGGCAGTTCAACCCAGGAGATAAATCCCCCATCCGGCGAAGTGATACGGCTCCGCTCGGGAAGCAGGCGTTGGGCGAGTTCGAGAAAGCGGTCACGACGCTCCTGGTAGACCTTGCGAATGGCGCGCAGGTGGCGGTCGTGTCCGCCGGACTCGAGATACTCCGCCGCGGCGAAGGCCGGCAGCGTGGCGCTGGCCATGCTGCTGACCAGCTTCAGGTGAATCACCTTGTCGACGAAACGGCCCGGCAGGGCCCAGCCGATTCGCAGTCCCGGATCGAGGGTCTTGGAGAGTGAAGAACAGAGCAGCACATTGCCACTTCTGTCCCAAGCCTTGGCGGCCTTGGGACGGTTGCCCTGGTAGTTGAGATCGGCATAGATGTCGTCCTCTATCAGCGGCACGCCCGCCGACGCCAGTAAAGCCACCAGCTCACCCTTGCGTTCATCCGCCATGCAATAACCCAAGGGATTGCTGAAGCTGGGTGTGAGCAGTACTGCCTTCAGGGGCCACTGTTCCAGAGCCAGGCGCAGCGCGTCCAGGCTGATCCCCTGACGCGGATCGGTGGGGATCTCCAGCGCCTTGAGACCCAGCGACTCGACGGCCTGGAGAATGCCGAAGAAGGCGGGGGACTCGATGGCGATGGTATCCCCCGGCTCGGCCACAGCGCGCAGACAGAGCACCAATGCCTCCTGACAGCCGTTGGTGACTACCACGTCGTCGGGCGCGCCCGCCACCCCGGCATCGACGGCGCGCCGGGCGATCTGCAGGCGCAGTCCGTCGTTGCCGGGCGGCATGTCGTAGTCGCGCAGCCGCGGATCGGGGCGGCGCGCCAGGCTCGCCAGGATGCGGTGCAGCTGAGCCACGGCGGGAAAATCGGTCCTCGGCAAGGCGGTGCCCATCTGGATCACGCCGGGACTCCGGTAGGCCTGGACCACCTGCAGGGCGACTTCGCTCACGGTGACCGGTACCGGATAGGTCTCGGGACGACTCATGGCCGGTTCCGGCGGTCGTCGTGTCGGCGCCTTTACGTAGAAACCGGACTGGGGGCGCGGTTCGATCAGCCGCTCGTCCTGCAACAATCCATAGCCCTGCACCACGGTGGAGACGCTGACGCCCAGACGCCTGCTGAGCTTGCGCACCGAGGGAATGCGCTCGCCTGGACGCAACACCCCGCGCCGCACCTGATCGCGGATGTGCTCAGCCACCTGCTCGTATCTCAGCCCCTCAGTACCCATACAGTTTTGACCTCCAATCGTCATTACAGATCGCCTATGAATAAAACTGTATCGCATACCTTCTCATTTGTCTGCATCTGTATTGTTTGACCTCCTGAACTTAAGCTGTCTACAGAAACACCAGGAGGTATCCAGATGCCCAACCCAGAAGATCGACTCGCCCTGAGAGACGGCCTGATCGCCGTCACCGCCTTTGCCGCCACCCTGCCCCTGACGCGTATCGCCCTCGAGGGCTTCGCGCCACTGCCGTTGACCTTCGCCCGCCTGTTGGGGGCGTCGATCTCCGCCATGCTGCTGCTGAAGATTGCCGGCGCCAGCTGGCCCAAGCGACATCAGCTCGTTGGGCTGCTGTTGGTCGCCTTGGGTGGCGTCATCGGATTCCCCCTGCTGACCGCTTTTGCCCTCGACGGTCGGGAAGCCGCCCCGGCCGCCATTCCGCTGGCACTGATGCCTCTGGCAACCGCTGTCTGGTCTCGCCTCCGCGGCCATGAGGCCCCCGGTACCAGCTTCTGGCTCTGGGCTATCGCGGGAAGCGCCGCGGTACTCCATTTTGTCTTCAGCACCGGAACGACCCTGGCCGCCCCTGAGCTTTTCACAGCCGGCCTTGCCGCCGCCATCGCCTATGCCGAGGGCGGGCATCTGGCGCGCGAGATGCCCGGCTGGCAGGTCATGGCCTGGGCCCTGGCGTTCACCGTTCCAGTGGCCGCGTTCGGCTTTGGCCACACCTGGGCGCAACAACCGCTACCGCTCACCGCTGCCCCCTGGATGGCCCTCGCCTTTCTCGCCCTGATCACCCAGTTCGGCGCTTTCTGGTTCTGGTACCGCGCCCTGGCCACCAGCGTGTCGCGGACCAGTCAGCTCCAACTGCTACAGCCCTTCCTTACCCTGCTGCTGGCGGCCTTTCTACTGGACGAATCGATACCGGCCGAACTCTGGCTCTATGCCGCCGCGGTGGTGATTACCGTGCATCTCGCCCGCACCCGGGGGCAGTGGATACAACAACCTAAGGAGACAACCCAATGACTGAACCTGTCTACTGGCTCAACGGCCGACTGGCATCCGCCGCAGAGGCGGTGCTGCCGCTGAACGACCACGGCCTGCTCTACGGCGACGGCGTCTTCGAAGGCATCCGCTTCTTTAACGGTAAGCCCTTCCGCCTTCACCCCCATCTGGAGCGGCTGGCACTGTCGGCCCACGCACTCATGCTGACCATCCCCATCGATCGAACCGCCCTAGAGAGGGCGGTGGCGGAGGTGATCGCGGCCTTCGACGGGGCGGACGGCTACATCCGCCTGGTGCTCACCCGCGGCCCGGGCGGTCTGGGACTCGATCCCGGCCGCTGCGAAAAACCCAGTCTTTTTCTCATCGCCGACAGTATCTCGCTGGTGGAACCGAGCCAAAGAGAGCGCGGAATAAGGCTCATCACCGCCTCCACCCGACGGCCGGGGCCTTGCGTACTCGACCCTCGGATCAAGAGCCTCAACTACCTCAACAATATCCTCGCCAAGCTGGAAGCGCGTCATGCCGGCGCCGATGAAGCACTGCTGCTCAACGAGCGTGGCCATGTCGCAGAAGGAACGACGGAGAACATCTTCATCGCCCGCGCGGGAGCGCTTTTCACTCCCCCGCTCAGTGACGGCGCCCTCGACGGCATCACCCGCGGCATGGTGTTGGAACTGTGCGAACAGGAGCGGCTGAAGGTGACAGAGCAATCCCTCACCCCCTACGACATTCATACCGCCGACGAATGTTTTCTCTGCGGCACCGGCGCCGAGCTGCTGCCGGTACAGTCGGTCGACGGCCGTCGGCTGGCACACACCCCGGGGCCTGTCAGCGAGCGGATACGAGTTGCCTACCGCAGACTGATCGAAACAGAGACGGCTGGGAGCGGTTGCGTGATAACCTCGGACAGCTTCAGCCCTTTGACTGATTACACCCACAGATCCCATGCCACCCCACAGGAGTAACACCATGACGACGATTTACCAGGTGGACGCCTTTAGCGATGCCCCTTTTCAAGGCAACCCGGCGGCCGTCAGCCTACTCGACAGAGAACGGGAGAGCGCCTGGATGCAGTCGGTAGCGGCGGAGATGAATCTTTCCGAAACCGCCTTCATCCGCCCTCTGAACGAGGATTTTGAACTGCGCTGGTTCACTCCCAGCGTCGAAGTCGACCTCTGTGGCCACGCCACGCTGGCGAGCGCCCACGTGTTGTGGGAGAGCGGCTTGCTGGCACCCGACCGGGAGGCACGCTTCCACACCCGCAGCGGCTGGCTAAAGGCGCGGCGTGTTGCCGAGGGTATCGAACTCGACTTTCCCGCCGACCCTACATCCCCCCTGGAAGGAGGTGAAGCATTGGAGGCGGTGCTCGGTAAACCGGTGGTCGAGTTGCATCAGGGGCACGACGACTGGCTGGTCGAACTCGCTACGGAGACCGAGGTGCGCGATTGCCGGCCGGACATGGCGGGCATCGCCGCCCTACCCACCCGCTGTCTCATCGTCACCGCCCGCGGCAACGCTCCCTTCGACTTCGTCTCACGTGTCTTCTGCCCTGCTGTAGGTATCGAAGAGGATCCGGTCACCGGCTCGGCCCACTGCACCCTGGCCGACTATTGGGGCAAGCGTCTTGGAAAATCGGTAATGAAGGCCTGGCAGGCATCGGCTCGGGGCGGCCGGCTGGGTGTGCGTCTAGAAGCAGAGCGAGTCTTTCTGACAGGACAGGCCGTCACCGTATTGCGAGGAGAGTTGCTGGCATGAATGCAGAAAACTTCGCTCTGGATGCCTACTGCGACCGTATCGGTTTCAGCGGCGAACTAGCACGGGATCTCAAGACACTGAGTGGATTAATGCGTCACCAGCTCTCTACAGTGCCTTTCGAAAATCTCGATGTGCAGGCGGGCAAGGTTGTCTCCCTGATCCCCGAAGAGATTGTCGCTAAAATCATCCAACATCGACGCGGCGGCTACTGTTACGAGGTCAACGGTCTCTTCGCCATGGCCCTCGGTGCACTCGGCGTCCCCTACCAGTTCATTGCCTGCCGACCGTTGATCTATCCTGTACTACGCCCCCGTACTCACATGGCACTGATCGTACGGATCGAGGACGAACCTTGGCTCTGCGACCTCGGCTTCGGCAGCTATGGTATCCGGGCACCGTTGCGTCTGGCCGATGCCGGCAAGGAGATCCGTCAAGGTAACGACACCTTCATGCTGGAGCAGCCTACTGACCATGACTATCTACTCAAAGCGTATGTGGAGGGCCAATGGGCAAACCAATATAGCTTCGACCTCTGGCCGCAGCAATGGGTGGATTTCACTCCGGCCAACTATTTAAACTCCTCACATCCCGATTCACTTTTCGTACAAAAGCTGGTTGTCCTTAAACAGCACTCGAACGGTCGAACCACCCTGTTCGGTAACCGACTGAAACATGTCAACGGCGATCGATCGCAGGTACGCATGCTGCGTGAGGATGAGGTCGGAACCGTGTTAAGAGAGACCTTCGGTTTAACGCTCGACCTGTAACAATCATTCGATAGGGAACTGGTCACAAGGGTGGCAACATGCATGAAATAAAATACGAACTCACCGGCGGCTACCACTGCGGCAATATCGTCTACCGGCTATTCAGCCATCGCAAAAGGGAGGAGCTCCCCTTGCGCAGGTGC
>JASFJY010000147.1:0-7286 GCA_050119415.1 Chromatiales bacterium
GCGAGGTCTATATGCTTCCCAAAGGTTTTCTACTTGAGGAACGTATCGGCTGCGACGTGGAAGCAGCCAGTAAGAAGCGCGTGCTGGAACAGCTCGGCCTGCGTCTGGCCGAGTCTGTTCCGGAACTGACCCAGGACCTGGTGTTCGACGCCCTGTTGGAGCGCGAACGCCTCGGCAGTACCGGCCTCGGCAAGGGCATCGCCCTGCCCCATGCCCGCATGGCACAGGTCGATCAGGCTATGGGCGCCTTTATCAAACTGACCAAAGGGATCGATTTCGACGCCATTGACGGCGAACCGGTCGATCTGGCCTTCGCCATGTTGGTGCCGCAAGAGGCCACTGACGAACATCTGCAACTGCTCTCCACCCTCGCCCGCATATTCAGCGACGAGCGCTTCTGCACCGAATTGCGCCAGGCGGAGAGCGACCATCATCTCTTTCTGCTGATTTCCCAGCGGGAAGCCAATTTATAGCATCCTGTCGCATGCCGATCCGTACCGTACAGGAGCTTTTCGACAGACTCGGCAAAGAACTCGAATTGCACTGGGATGGCAGTAACGGCGACAGAACCATCCTTGACAACCGCACCGATTGGCAGATCAGCAGCCCGGTGGGACCACTGAATCTGATCCGCCCCAACCAGATCCAGATCATCGGCCCACCCGAGCAGATCCACCTGCTGAGCGGCGAAGCGGAGAACTATCGCCACTGCCTGCAACAACTGTTCGAGGCCGCACCCGCCGCCCTCATCTTCACTGACAGTCTGGCACCGAACGAGGAGTGCGAACAGCATGCGCACAGCACCCACAGCGCCGTCCTCAGGACCGACCTACCCGACCACCTGGTGATACGGCGGCTGCTCGAGCGCTTCTCCGAGACCAGCAGCGAGACCCTGATGGTTCATGGCGTGTTCATGGAAGTATTGGGCAAGGGCGTACTGCTCAGCGGCGATCCGGCCATCGGCAAGAGCGAACTGGCGCTGGCCTTGATCTCACGCGGCCACCGACTGATCGCCGACGACGCCACCGAACTCTACAAAAGCCGCGGTCAGGCCGTCTTTGGCCGCTGCCCAAAAGTCCTGCAGGATTTTCTCGAAGTACGCGGCCTCGGCCTCATCAATATACGCGCCATGTTCGGCAACTCGGCTATCAAGCCGGACAAACGCCTCCACCTGATCATCGACCTGGTCCATTTCAATGACCAGAAGGTACAGCAGATCGACCGCCTGGAAGGTAGCCACTCGGTGCGCAAACTGCTCGGCGTGGAGATCCCCCAAACCAGCCTGCCGGTGGCCGCCGGCAGGAATCTGGCTATCCTCGTGGAGACGGCGGTACGCCAGCACATGCTCTTGGTCGACGGCTATAATGCAGCAAAGGACTTCGTCAAACGCCAGCAGGTTTACATCGACAGGCAGGAACAGGATTAAGGGTTAACCCGAATATTTCATCGCGTTCCCGGTTGAAGCATGCGGTTTAATCTCTCGCTGTTTTTTTACGCCGCGCCCACTGCCGACACGCGCGATCCGGTAAAAAGCGGCTACACCAGCGAGTGGGATTACGTTAACCTAGGGCCAGGTAACACAGTTTTTCTTTTTCAAACAACGCCGTTAAAAATCTGTCCAAAGCCCCATGAGCAACAGCATCAAGCTCCAGATCGTCACCGGCATGTCGGGCTCCGGTAAAACCATCGCCCTGCATACACTTGAGGACATGGGCTACTACTGCATCGACAACCTGCCGGTTTCAATCCTGGAGGCGGTCGCCCTGCATCTTACCAGCGAGCCTGAGGCGATTTTCTGCAAAACCGCCGTCGGTGTCGACGCCCGCAGTCAATCTAGCCAGATTCCGCAACTCCCGGAACTGGTGCGAAACATGCGGCGACAGGGGTTGGACGTCAACGTCCTGTTCATCGATGCGCAGAACGAGACCCTGATCAAGCGCTTCAGTGAAACCCGCCGCAAACATCCCCTGACCGACAACGTCCGTTCACTCGACGAGGCGATCCGGCATGAACGCCTGTTACTCGAACCCCTCAGTACCAGCGCCGATCTGCGTATCGATACCTCACACACCAATCTGCACGAGCTACGCGACCTGATCCATAACCGCTTGAGCGACAACACCGTTCACGCCTCGGTCATGTTCGAATCCTTCGGCTTCAAACACGGCGTCCCGCGCGACGCCGACTTTGTCTTCGATGTGCGTTGCCTGCCCAATCCTTACTGGGAGGCCAGCCTGCGTTCCTACAGCGGTCTCGACAAGCCGGTCGCCGACTTCCTCGACGGCCATACGGCCACCCACTCCATGCTCAACGACCTAATACGCTTCTTCGAACACTGGATCCCCACCTTCGAAGCGGATGGCCGTAGCTATCTGACCATCGCCATCGGCTGCACCGGCGGTCAACACCGCTCCGTCTATCTGGTAGACCACATGACCCGGCACTTCAAAGCGCAGGGCTTTCAGGTGATAAGCCGTCATCGGGAGCTCTCATGAGCGTCGGTCTGTTGATCGTCACCCACGACCAGATCGGCGAGCTCCTGCTACGCACCGCCAAACGCATGTTAGGCGAAATGCCGCTCACCGCCCATGCGTTGTCCGTGACCGTCGACGCCAATCCTGAGGTACTGTTGACACAGGCCCATACCCTGGTGGATCAGATCAACAGCGGCGACGGCGTACTGGTGCTGACCGACATGTACGGCTCGACACCCAGCAATATCGCCTTCGGCCTTATGCACCCGGGGTCCGTACATGTGATCTCGGGCATCAATTTGCCGATGCTCATCCGTACCCTCAACTACGCCACCCTCGACCTGACCGCCCTGACCGAGAAAGCGATCAGCGGCGGCAAAGAGGGTATCTTCTGCTGCACCCAGACGGAGCACGCCTGACCCCATGTTGAATCAAGATATAGAGATCATCAACAAACTCGGCCTGCATGCCCGTGCCGCAGCCAAACTGGTCAGCTGCGCCAACAGCTATCAGAGCAATGTGCATCTGCTGAGTAACGGTCAGCGGGTTAACGGCAAGAGCATCATGGGCGTGATGATGCTGGCCGCCAACCAGGGCACCCGGCTGCAGCTGGAGACCGACGGCGGTGACGAAGCAGAGGCGATGGCGGCAATCGTGGCGCTGATCGAAGACCGCTTCGGAGAAGAGCAGTGACCATCTCCTGCCAAGGCATCGGCATCAATACCAGCCGGGAAGTGGCGATCGGTAGGGCCTATCTGCTGCATCACGGCCTTGCAGAGGTCAGCATGGGCGAGATCTCCGAGGCGATGATCCCGCAGGAGATCGAGCGCTTCCTGCTTGCCCTGGAGGCCACCACTGGCCATCTGCGCAGCGTGCGCGAACAGATCCCCGGCGATACCGCGCCCGACATCTCCGAGTTTATCGACACCCACCTGCTGATGCTCGAAGACGCCGCCATCAGCCAGGCCACGGTCAACCTCATCCGTGAAAACCGCTTTACCGCCGAGTGGGCCCTGCAGGTACGTCGGGATGAACTGGTGCGGGTATTCGACCAGATGGACGACCCCTATCTGCGCACCCGCAAGGACGACGTGGAGCATGTGGTCAACCAGATCCAGTTCGTCCTCGCCGGCGGCAAGCCCACGAACAACGACGACCTGAACGGCCGTGTGGTGGTGGCCCGTGACCTGACACCGGCCGAGACCATCATGATGAAGAACCAGGGAATCGCCGCTTTTGTCACCGAGTTCGGCGGCCCCCTCTCCCACACCGCAATCCTCGCCCGCAGCCTGGGCATCCCCGCGGTGGTTGGCATTCACCAGGCCACCACCCTGTTGCACCAAGGAGAGACCCTGATCGTCGATGGCGCCCAGGGTATCGTGTTGGCCGATCCGACTGAGCGCATCCTGTACCACTATCAGGAGCGCATCACCGCCCGCCAACAGCGCGAGGCCGATCTACGGCGCCAGGTCGACCTGCCGACCATGACCACCGACGGCTACCACATCTACCTGCATGCCAATATCGAGCTGCCGGAAGACATCAAGGCCACCCTGGAGAACCGGGCCGACGGGGTCGGTCTGTTTCGCACTGAATTCCTTTACATGAACCGTTCCGAGCCGCCCGACGAGGAGGAGCAGCTCGATGTCTACCTCTCAGCGGTAAGAGGACTCAACGGCAAGCCGATCACCATCCGCACCCTCGATCTGGGCGTCGATAAAACTACCGGTGACATCACCGAAACCAGCTGCCTGCCGGCAGTCAATCCCGCCCTCGGCCTGCGCGCCATCCGCCTCTGCCTGAAGGAGCCCGACCTCTTCATGCCTCAGTTGCGCGCCATCCTGCGGACCTCCGCCGAAGGTCCAGTGCGTCTGATGATTCCCATGCTTTCTGGCCTGCAGGAGTTGAACGAAGTACTCAATCTGATAGAGCACACCAAGACTGAGCTGAGCAATCAGCACCTGCGTTACGATCCGCTGATCCCGATCGGCGGTATGATCGAGATCCCCTCCGCGGCCATTGCCGCCAGGGCCTTCGCCAGCAAGCTCGATTTCCTCTCCATAGGCACCAACGACCTGATCCAGTACACCCTGGCCGTAGACCGTATGGACGAGGAGGTCAATTTCCTCTTCAACCCACTCCATCCGGCGGTACTCTATCTGATCCAGATGACCATCAATGCCGCTGACCTGGCCGGTATACCGGTCAGCATGTGTGGTGAAATGGCCGGTGATCCCCGCTATGTACAGCTGCTGCTCGGCATGGGGCTGCGGGAGATGAGTATGCACCCGAGCGCCCTGTTGGAAACCCGCGAAATGATCCGTCGCAGCAGCCTCACCGAACTGCAGAAACGCACTGAAACCTTCTTCAACGAATTGGAGAGTCACGAAGACTCCAACGCACTTTTCGAACAGATCTTCAACTGCCACTGAAGCGCACTCCAGGCCTCATAGCCACCCCTCTTAATTCCACGTCCAGCGGCCCTCACCGCACATCAAGAGTCCCTGGCAACCCTATGTATTGGATTGAAAAGAACACAGAAAATCAGGAAATAACCGTCTCAACTTCACGCCCTTGCAGCCCCCTGTTAAACTGCCGCATATCAGTCATGAGGTCTCTCCATGCCGAGCAGTCTGCAGAACAATACGGATGACAACCGACTGCAGACGGTCAGAGATCTGCTGGACAGCGGTACCCTGCAGCTGGCCACACGCATGCTCAACGCCCTGCGTCCGGCTGAGATTGCCCACCTCCTGGAATCCCTGCCCCTGACACAGCGCAAGGTCGTTTGGCAGCTGCTCGACGAACACGCCGCCGGCGAGGTACTGCTGGACGTCACCGACGAGGTCCGTGACACCCTGCTCGAAGAGATGGACCTGGCGGACATCGTCGCCGCCACCGAAGGCCTCGAGATCGACGATCTGGCCGACCTGGTCAAAGAGCTACCGCGCCACATCACCTGGGAGGTCATCGACTCCCTGGATCACCAGAACCGTGAACGCCTGGAGGCGGTCCTGCCCTATGCGGAGGACACCGCCGGTGGCCTGATGAACCTGGACATGGTGACGGTGCGCGCCGAGGTCACCCTCGACGTTGTGATGCGTTACATGCGCCGGCTCGGCGCCAAGGTGCCGGGTGACACCGATAAGCTCTTCGTAGTCAACCGCGACGGCTTCTACCTCGGCGCCCTCTCCCTCAGCAGGGTGCTGACTCACGACCCTGACGAGAGCGTGGCCGAGGTAATGTCACTCGACATCCAGCCGATCCCCGCCTACTGGAGCGAACGCGAGGTGGCCAACCGTTTTGAAAAGCACGACCTGCTGTCTGCCCCGGTGGTGGACGAAGAGGGTCGCCTGCTCGGCCGCATCACCATCGACGACGTGGTCGACGTCATTCGCGAGGAGGGCGAGCACCAGTTCATGGGTCAGGCCGGCCTGAGCGAGGATGAGGATATGTTCGCGCCGGTGCTGATCAGTGCCCAGCGCCGCGCCCTCTGGCTCGGCGTCAATCTGCTGACCGCCTTTCTCGCCTCCTGGGTGATCCGCCAGTTCGAAGCGACCATCGATCAGATCGTCGCCCTGGCGGTATTGATGCCGATCGTCGCTAGCATGGGCGGCATCGCCGGCACCCAAACCCTGACCCTGGCGATCCGCGGTATCGCCCTGGGACAGCTGACGGCCAACAACTCCCGCTGGCTGGTGGTCAAGGAGCTGGCGGTGGGGGGTATCAACAGCATCACCTGGGCGGTGGTGATCGGCATCATCGCCGGCCTCTGGTTTCAGGACACCCACATCGCGCTGTTGATCGCAGCCGCCATCACCATCAATCTGATTTTCGCCGCCCTGGCAGGGGCCTCACTGCCGTTAGTGCTGCAGAAACTCGGCATCGATCCGGCCCTGGCGGGCGGCGTGCTGTTGACCACAATCACAGACGTGGTCGGTTTTCTCGCCTTCTTGGGCCTGGCCACCCTGTTCCTGCTCTGACGGGAACGCGATGATCGCGCCGAGATCGCCGTTCAGGTGCGGATTTGCGGCAGAAATCACCGAGCTGTTTTGGAATAACTTGCCACTGGCCGATGGTAGATGATCTGCACCACCGTACCGTCCGGATCGTAACAGTAGAAGCTTCTGGCCCCATCGCGATGGGTACGCGGGGCGTTGCGCATGCGCACCCCCTCGGCCTCGAGGAAGGCATACCATTGGTCCACCTCCTCCGGTGTGGCGAGAAAGAAACCGATATGATCGAGCCGCTGCGCGGCCTCATCCAGCTCACCTGCGGATGCCTTATGCAGGGCTAGATTATCAGGCCCCGAGCTGAGGTAGAGGTTGTCCGGGTCGGGCCGCCACTCCACCGCCATGCCGAGCAGATCAACATAGAAACGCTCGCTGGCGGCCATGTCCCGCACATGCAAAGCAACGTGGCTCATACCCAGATGGCGGGTCGGGCGTTTCATCCCAGCACCTGCTTGAGGGTGGCCTGCCACAACTCGGCACCGAAGACACGCTGCACCACCAGCGGCAGCGCCACCGGCCCGGTAGCCAACAGCCGTTCGTGAAAAGCCGCCGGTGTCATGGCGGGATCTTGCTCGGAACACCGGTATGCCAGCTGCTCGATTAGATCGGCCCCCAGCAGCGTCATGAAGGCGTCGGTCGGCCGACGCGAGATAGCCGTCAGACTCATCTCGGCCCAGTTGGGGATATCGCTGAGGGATTTCAGCCGCTTGAGGGCCTGCCGGCTGTCGATCTCGCCGGCATGGAACCGTAGATCAACCAGCGCCTGTTCGGCCAGTGCCAGTCGCCGCTGGTAGAGCAC
>JASFJY010000148.1:0-7240 GCA_050119415.1 Chromatiales bacterium
TATGCTGGTGATTGAGACAGCCTCAAAGGGACCTCTGAATAATGCTGGATCGAGCGCATAGCGAGATAAAATGTCCTGAATCAAGGCGAAAAGCGCAGGTAATAGCCCGCTATTGTGAAGGTTTTCAACCTTGAGCCGGGGCATTTAAGTCGTCATGCGTCGATTCACGAATTGACCAGAGGTTCCCTGACTTTGCTTTGATTTAATTGGCTTGCAAACACAGCCTACTGGATAAGTCTGAGTTTTTTGCCCCCTCGTGTTATGACGTCAAGCGCGTAGTCAATCTCACTCTCAGAGTGGTCAGCGGTTATGTTGACCCTGAGTCGCGACTCGTTGGGGTGAACGGCGGGCGCGAGAACCGGTAGCGCGAACAGAGAATACTCCTGGCAGTATTTGGCCAATGCCAAGGCCGAGATCTCGTTACCTGTGATAATAGGTACTATGGGGGTGTTCTCAGTAAGCCCGGTATTGAAGCCCGCTTTTTTTAAACCGGATATGAACTTTTCGACCAGGTGCATTAAACGGGAGCAGCGCTCTTTACCTTCTGATCCAATTAGCTCCAGCGCCTTCATTGCGGCTGCTGTTGAGGCAGGTGACAGGGCTGCACTAAAAATGAATGGCCTTACCTGGTGTTTGAGAAAACTAACAAAATTACGAGTTGCAGCTACATAACCTCCTACGCTGGGTATGCTCTTGCTCAAAGTCCCCATTTTAATATCGATGGAGTTGGGCATATTAAAGTACTCTTCAATGCCTTTGCCGTTTTCTCCGAGTACCCCGACGCTATGCGCCTCATCGATCATAAGAAACGCACCATAGTCGTTGCAAATGCGACGAGCCATGGGTAATTTGAAAATGTCGCCGTCCATGCTGAAAACGGCGTCAGCGATTACGAGCTTCTTGCTCTCTGGGGGAAGCTTGCGAAGCATAAGCTCGAGATGTTCCATGTCGTTATGTCTGAAGCGCTTGACGGTCGCTCCGCTAAGCATGCATCCATCCACAATGCTGGCATGGTTGTACTTGTCGGATATTATGTAATCACCGTGATTCATAAAAGCGCTTATAATGCCCACGTTAGCAGCGTAGCCTGAACTGAATACAACCGCATCTTCACGGTCGGCAAATACCGCAAGCGCTTCCTCTAGCTGTTCATGAATATCTAAGGTGCCGCCATTAATTCTTACGCCATGCGTTCCAGTGCCATACTTTCGTGTTGCCTCTATACTGGCGTTAATAATGTCCGGGTGCCCTAGGAGTCCTAAGTAGTTATAGGTGGCGAACATGATTTTGTCGTCGCCATTTACGGATACATGTGAACCGTCTAGAGAGTGGACGCATTGAAAGTAACTATACACGCCCTCATCTTGCCTTTTTTTCAACCTCTTGCACCAGTTCCTTATCTCATCAGTATCATTGATGCCAAAAATTGGCTTGGAATTATCTTCGTATACTTTCATGTTTGTATCTTCCATGACTACCAGGTCGAAACCCCCTCCCTATAATAAAGTAGGCGCCCATAGAAAAGCCTGGGCGTCCATGATGTTAACGTCCTCCCTCAAAAAGATGGCGCCTATAGAAAAGCATTGGCGTCCATGATGTTGACGTCCGAATTATCGGAGCCAACAGTTACCCCAGTCTGGGTAACCTTTGAAGCGCTCGTCTAACCACTCGGTTACCAAGACTTGATTATCTAACAACGCTGAAAGGTGAACGCCTAATCCAGAAATCCAGGTGACAGTAACGCCTAAGTCACACCAGTCTCCTCGTAATTTTTCTGCTGGATCATAGGGGACGATCTGGTCGAATATCCCATGATAAAGGTATACCGGGAAATCAGGTGCAACTTTACCTAATTTCTGTTCTTCCAGACGAGTCTGCCAAACACTGCTATCGAGAGGATTGGTGGTTGTGTAATCATCGAATTTAGAAAAAGGAGTAGTAATGGCTCTTGGATCAAAGCTATCCCCTGTTAAACAAAAATCATCGCTTAAGGACATCATCTCACGTCCCCAATCATTTAGGTAGCTATCAAGATTAATATCGTCGTAGGCCGCATCAAGGCCCACGCCTGCCATAAGCGCGAATGGTACAAAAGCCGTTCCATTAAGGAAGTGACCGTTTGCCGCCAAGTCTGCGGGTACGCTATTAAGAACTGCAGCCACGATGTTCAGTTCAGGAGCATAAGTGCTAGCCAGTTGCGAGGCCCAGCCCGCACTCGCGCCTCCTTGGGAATATCCCATGAGAGCGATAGGCGCTTGTGATGAGAGCCCGGCTTCAGGTAACCGTTGAGCAGCTCGTACTACATCAAGGGCAACCCGGCCTTGGGATTGCCCGACCATGTAAGTGTGCATGCCGGGTGTTCCTAGTCCTTCATAGTCACTGATCACTACGGCCCATCCATTGCTTAAAAGGTCTGCGATGACCAAGCCTTCGTAATCTGTTCCTTGGGTTAACGTATAAGAAGGCGCACAGTTGTCACTAAGACCCCGAGTGCCTACTGAGTAGCCTATGATCGGTCGATGGCCGGACTGCCATGGGGTGGTTGGTACCAATACCGTACCCGATACAGCAATGGTCTTTCCAGTCGCATTCTCGGATTGGTACAGTACCTGCCAGGCATTGACGCCGGGATAGGCTTCTTGTGTCAAAGGGTCGAGGGTAAAGACTGACTGACGGAGATTGATGATGTCGCCTGCCTTTCCGCCAGGGCGCGGCGATCCTTTGTAAAATTGGTCAGTTTCAGGTGTGTTGGTAGGCGGCAATAGCGTATCCAAGTCAGCAATCAAATCGTCGAGCGCACCCTCCGTTGGATCCAGCTCTTGCGATAGATCCTGCAACTGCTTGAAATCGTCAATGGTAAGAATATCTTGAAAAAGGGGATCGAGGGTGAGAAGTGACTGGCTGGCATTGTTAGGTGTAGTCCAGCCCAGCAAAAAAATCATTGAAGCTGAGATAATTGGTGCCATCCTTAAAGCAGGCAAATATTTAGATACCGTGCACATAGTTTCCTCCATATATATAAAGCGAGATAACAGACAGTCTTTGCGCTTTTGGTTACATTGTTCCTGTATGAGACGATTCTAGCTTTCCAGGTAAGTTGAATCTCGAAGTCCGTATCGAAACTCGGGGTTCAGTCGTCGATCTTGTTAGTTCCTGTGTCGCGGTTGGTGACCTGCCCTTGGAATCCGGCGTCACAGTCATGATCTTCTCCATCACCAACTGAGTGCTACTGCCGCATGGGCAGTAGAGGCGAGGGGAAGCAATCTGCGATGAATGTGGGTAAATAAACAAAGGTATGACTTGTGGCCTTAAAAGCCGGCCCTTCCATGTCATGTTTCAGCTCCTTGTTATTGTTGAGGAGCCTCTGATTGATCCAGGATCGAACGTGTGGTGAGATAAGCGGATTCGGATCAAGGCGAAAAGCGTACGTAATATCCGACTATTAAAAAAGCTTTCAACGAAGAGCCAGTCCCTTTCAGCCGCCACAAGCCGATTCATGAATTAATCATAGGTTCCTTATTTGTTTTTTTATTCCTTAAATTGACCCACTGTGATAGCACGGAGGGCACCGCTGACCTGAACCTGTCGGGATTATGTTTCTTTATAATTGTAGTAGCGTCAATCTTATCTTGGTCGAAAATTTTTTAAGTCATTTTGTAATATAGTGTGAAGGGGATCACAATAATAAAAAAATACAGGAATTTAATTCGCAATGTTTTTAATATGATGTAAGTGCAGTAATTAGGTACTTTTATAAATAGAAATCAGCGCCTTGCATAAACGATGAGCTAAATTGACGACGGCAACCCACTCAAGGTGACAACGCACTATCCCGCGTCGCTCCGCTAAGTGGCGGCCTTATATGGCCCCCCTCTCGCTTTAGCAATATTACCAATTCTGAGTATAAAGAGAATAACCGCAACACCCCTACCTATCAAGACAGAAAACTGGGGGCAGAATACACCTAAAAGATCCCTCTATCCGGCCTCAATCTATTCAACTCCCTCGATTTCATGCTGAATCTACCCTCTTGCGTTTCGTTTCAGGCTCTCCAGCCTCCATCAGGCAACAAGCCACCGGGGCAAACTATGGTTGCCGTGGCGTGTAGTCATTGTCTATATAGAATCGAGGCGCATGCAAACCAGTCCGCTTGCGGCGAGGCCCGTGTAGCCGGCAGCAATTCGGGTGGTGGCGCTAATGCGCCTTTGTCCTGTAAATGCTGAAGGATCGTATCGATAACTACCTGATCCTAAATACAGGCGATTACCCTAGTGTGGTGTCTCATATTGTTTGATGATTATAGAAGCCCGCTCAAGCCGGGATGGTCTGCAGCGTGAATACCTTACGTCCTTGTTGTGGACCGATGGCGATACGGTAGCTAACCAAGCAGCCCAATACCTGCCGCATTGGATCTTCGTTTTGATCTTCCAGGCTCAGGTAACTTTTTCTTCATCCGTTCCAGGATGCCTTCCCGCTTCAAAAATCCAGCAATCCGGTGGCTGATCGTATGCACCAGATTGGGAATGGCTGTCCACGTCGCTAGTCCACGTCGCTAACGACAATGAATTCTTGCCGTGCTGATTGAGAGGATTGTTTCTACATCATGACCCTGATTCCTTATGGGTCGAGTCTTATTGTCAATTTGAGCAATAATGGTGAAGTTGTCAAAAATGATTATCAACGGAAGTGGCCGAATCAAAAGTAGTAACTTTAAAAATATCTAGATTGCTATTCCCATTAAATCTGGGACTTATGAATATCTGACATTGTCCGATCTGGATTATATGTATGATCTATACGTGAATTTGCCGAAAAAAAGACTTTGCATTTCCAGATTTACCAGATTTCACCTATTTGCTAGTGATTGGTAACTATTCCTGGATTTACATAACCTTTCTCACTGCGTTAGAGACAGAGGAATATACTAAAGCGGCCATTATTATATTGCACCACAATAGGCAGATACGGCCACTGAACCGGCGTTTACACTTTGCTGCGTTGCTTAATACAGTTGCTTTACTTGGATATGGTTAGGAAATAAATTACATCCAAACAGGTTTATACTTATGAGTATCTATCCGCTCTAAATGAGAATCATTATTAAAGCGTTATAATGCAATATTTGCGCCTGGGGCATATTTCAATATTTATGCCAGCAACATAATCATCCATAGGCTTACAGAGAAAAAATGAAAAAGAAAATACTCGTCATTCTTTGCCATCCAGACAGCAATAGTTTCTGCGGCTCAATAACTCAGGCATATGTTGAGGGTGCAACGGGTGCGGGTGCTGAGATTCGGGAGCTTAAACTTGGCGAGTTAACATTTGATCCAGTGCTATGGAATGGATATAACAAAGTCCAAGAGCTTGAGCCCGATTTAGCAAAGGCCCAGGAGTTGATTCACTGGTCTAATCATCTTGTGTTTGTCTACCCCAATTGGTGGGGCTCTATGCCTGCACTAATGAAAGGTTTTTTTGATAGGGCCTTCTTACCTGGCTTCGCTTTTAAATACGCTGAAGGTTCCTCGCTTCCGGCTAAGTTGCTCACAGGGCGCACTGCTCACTTAATGGTAACTATGGATACTCCTGCTTGGTATTATCGTTGGGTATTTCATAGACCTGGGCATAATCAAATGAAAAGAACTATTCTTGAGTTTTGTGGCATAAAAGTCGTGAAAATATCAGAGTTTGCACCAATCAGAGGCTCGAACCTAGAGCAAAGAGAGAAATGGATTGCTATTGCAAAAGACCTTGGCTCAAAAGCCTAGCAATGCGCTCGTTGGGTCCCGGCGCCACGTTGCGGCTTGCACCCCACAACTTAATCGTTATGCGTCAGACGTTGGATACCATATCTTACCGCGGCCAGTTATCTTCTTGGCGAGCAAGCCTGCCGATGATGTAGCTACGGCCAGCCAATGTATCTCCGGGCCCGGTGGCGGTAGTCCCGTTGGCGACGCTAGTGACTCAGAATACAAGAACTTTATGGATGAGCAATTGATGGAGGTAGAGGACAAGATATCTAAAATAAAAGAATCCATCAGGAGACTGGAAGATGGAATATCGCGGAACAAGTAGCCACGGAATTCGCATAACAACAAGGCGCTCACGCCGCGACCTCCCTGCCGGTCGGCCACGTAACTTTGCGTTAATGTCCGCTTATCTTAAGAGCGGTGAACTGCCCAACTATCTGTTGCATAGAAGACTTACGAATCTGACCCTGTATGTCAGATAAAAAAATCTGAGCTTATAAAGGCCAAGCTTATGCCTACGACCTTACAGTTTTCTTTGGTTCAGCCGGCATTTGCATCGGCCATAACGCGGTGTTTGGCGGCGATGAAATCGCTGTGTGAGACGTAGAGCAGATCCGCCAGGCGCCGGATCACATGCTCTTCGTAATGGTGTAATTCACCATCGGCGAAGGCCACGCGCCAGAGGGATTCCACCAGATCGACTTTCTGCTGCGCGCTGTAGTGATGGTTGATCAGCCGGGTGAACTGGAAATAGTCGGTCGAAGCCTTATGCTCCTCATGCGCCAATGACAGTAAGGTTTCCGCCTGCGGCCCGCTGAGGCCGAATTGAGTTCTGACGATATCGACAATCATCTGTTGCTCTTCACTTGCAGACTCAAAGTCGGAGACCGCAATCTCCACCAACAGCGCCGCTACCGCCAGACGGGTACGCTGCGAAACATCTGTGGCGGGACCGCTACCCTCTTGCGGATTAAGATAGGTCTGAAAAAAGTTTTGCAGTTTACTGATCATGGATGATTCCTATACTCGCCGGTCGCGCTCATTGAAGCCGGCATTTACATCTACCGTTATGGTGCAATTAGAAAGACCGAAAAGCCTGGCAGATGTTCACTACTGTACCCCATCCAGACATCGACCTTCAGTGAAGGCCTACGTTTCGGCCCAATATGGTGCAAATCCATATCGCTGTACCAAGACCGACCGATCGAGGTGCAAATTCACCCTCCGCTGTACCTAAGCGCTAAAGAGACAAAAAAAATCTTTCTTTACGATTGGAAACGCGGGGCGCTCCATAAGGTAACAAAAAAACAACGCAGGCGTTACCTTACGAAACGTTTGTGCTGCATTGCACCACTTGCAAGCAAGACATAACTCTTTGTTTTATTTGACAATACTTAAATTTGCGCCACAAAATAGTGCATGTGTAACCCTCTCTCGGTGGGAATACCATTAAAGGCGTCTGCATGCACAGGAAAGCCAGCATCAGAAAA
>JASFJY010000149.1:0-7221 GCA_050119415.1 Chromatiales bacterium
TCTTTCGCGCTCTGTAACTGTTCAACGAGAGATTGTACCTGATTAGTGAACTCTGCTTTGGTTCGCGACAGCTTTTCACTCGCTGACCGATTCGCCTCATCGAGGGCCGCCCGCAGATCTGATTCGCGTTGCTGGTGTTCGGATTGAGCCTGCTTCAGTAATGCTTTGTTCTCTTCCACGGATTGTTGCAGCATGGTGATCTGCATCTGCTCCACTGCTTTGTCCCCACTCATCTTCGCCTGCAACTGCCTTGGTGAATTATTCAGATCAAAACGTTCTTTTGTGAGGCAGGTGAGCTTCTCTGCTGATTGCTTCCAAAGCCCATCATCGTCCTCTCTAAGGCCTGCCAACTGGGACCTCACCTGTTCCAACTCGTTTTGTATCTGATGGCACTTCAGCTGGCTTCGGCGTTTGCTCTCCAGCGCCGTATCGAGCTTTATACTTAGATCTGTAATCTCCTCGTTCTGTTCGGCAGTAGCAATATCGCATGGGTTTAGATGGGCCATGGAGAGACTAGCAACCACAAAATGAGGTGGGATGATGGATGGATTGATGGAGTCGGGTTTATGGTCCTCTGCATGTTTTTCAGGGCCGCGCATAATAAGCCAGTGTGCCTCATTCGCACTGACTATACTGGTGTTTATGTAACTAATCGGATGCGATTGGTGCTGAGCGACCAGCTGAAAGGCATCCTGCCAGCCTAACGGCCAAACTATCAAGGGGCGCAGTAAGTGAAAGTCACGTTGGTGCAGCAGCAATTCTTGACCGCATGGACATTTCAGAATCGGATTGTGCAGATTAGTTGTATGCACCTTGCCTACCACAATACAAATGCTTGAACAATGTTGATCTTGAGAGAGAATTGGTCTTGCTCTGTCCCATTCACTGCTATCCAGCAGGGTGATGCTTGGATGACTGCTATGTGCAGTGAGTACGTCAAGATCCTCTACTCGATCGATTCCATACGGTATGGGTAATGGCTGCATTTTTTACTAAGTGTTCTTTATTTTTTCAAGAGATTATCAAGTCATCCGGTGTGATTGCACATTTTTGTTGGCACGAAATGTAGCGTAAGCCACATGAGCGAGTGAGTTGGTGTGTTTTCCGCTGTCCGCGGGGCTGCGGGTATACACCGCGGTTTAATTTCTCTTGAGCTAGGGGGGCTATCCTCTTGTTGCCAGGTGTCAGTAATGCGGGCACCTTAACTACTAAAACGTTCTCATTCTACGGATGACCGATACTTGGATGTAGAGCGTTTCTGTTAGTGAGTAGGGCGTCAATATAGTACTTCACGCATTTTCCGTGAAATACAGGATAGATTATCAGGATACCTTATACAAGCCTGGTTTATTATAATTTACGCTTTTACTAATAACAATCAAGTCGTTTACTTATTTCAATATTTCATTGACGCAGATCAAGCGTTCCGAGTGCAAAAAAGCCAAGTGCGTGTTGCTGGCGCAAGGCGCATGGAGGAAAGGGCCGACAAGCGCAGAACTCATCCTTTAGGCGGAAATAATGGCTTGAAGTGTGGGTTTTTGCATAGCATGACTATTTCACTCATCAAAATCGCAATACTATGAAACTACTGATAATACAGGCGCTTAACGTAAGTGTTTCATAAATATTGACCCGGCAACCAAATATGTCGGGTTAATAAGGGAGGGTCCCGTATTGTTCGGTGAAATTCAATTGCTTAAGTTGAATGCGAATAGGGTTCTGCCCGTGACAGGCTGTACCTATTCATTCGTTTTCAATTTGTTCACAAATGCGAGTAGTTTTAGAAGGGCTAATTGGTACGGGAAGAAAACTCCTAATACGATCTAAATTCCTGTTATTCATGCGCACTTTCCCTTACTCTGTTTATCGGCTTGCCGGAGCAGCGTTCAGCCAGTGCCAACCCGGTTGAGTCGTGTCGCCACCTCAAAAAGCGCAGGATAAGGGTAATTACTGGAGAGTGGAAAATGAATCCTTCCACATATGCGCGAAATCGAGCAGATGCCCCGTATCTAACGGCGTAGAGGACTGCAGCCTCTGCTCGTTGGCGTTCATTAGCCTCTGCTTGCAAGGGGCCAGTATTGGTCCATATTTACTATTTGGAGTGTTAGTTTTGGTTTCAGGATCGTTCGTGCTGAATTGGAGAATCTGTACAGGCATAAGTTTTTGATAATTACGCTTGCGTTCAGCGGAGTGCGAGGTATGGACACCAGGATCAGATTGGCGATTATTCCCACACTAGCGGTTATCGGTGTAGTTGCGGCACTGCTCTACGGCCTCGATTCTTATGTTAAATACCAAATTCGCGGCTACATAGTGGAGGATCTCACCTATGCCGCCTCTACGGCTGCCTCCGCCGTTGCCGCCCACGGTATCAGACACGATATGGACCGCATGGATAAGCTGGCGGATGAGCTTGGCAAGTCTACCAACACGAGAATTACCATTATTATGTACGATGGCGTGGTTCTGGGTGACTCGGAGCGTTCAGTGGAGCAGGTACGGGCAATGGAAAACCACCTGCATCGGCCAGAGGTTCAGGTAGCGCTAAGCAAGGGTTTGGGTATGGCTCGGCACTATAGCGCCACGCTAGGCACAGAAATGCTCTATGTGGCAGTACGCCAGCAGGTTGGTATTGGCCTTGCCGAGAAAAGCCAACCCGATGGGATACTTGAACATGATGGTGAACGCCACTTTCACGTAGTGCGTGCAGCTATCGATGAGGAGGAAGTAGGAAGGCGCTTGTATCCAATCCAGATGGCCTTTATTGCCGTGGCCATTCTTGGGGCAATCATGATCTTCGGCATAGGGCTGGCATTATCCAGCAAGATTTCTCGAAAGCTCTCAGAGGCCACCGGGCAGCTGGAGGCTGAGGTGGAGAAGCGAACCCGGGATATCGCCATGCTGCAGCGGCTTGGCAGCTCCCTAGGCGCTTGCGCCAATATGGATGAGGCCGGTGATGTAATACGGCTCATCGTAGGGCGCATCCTCCCGGGCACCAGAGGCGGCGTCTACATAACCAAGGCCTCTCGCAACCTGGAGGAGTTACTAGTCAGTTGGGGTGATGGGTGGGATGGAGCGCAGGTCTTTGCGCCTTCCCAATGCTGGGCCATGCGCAAGGGGCGAAGTCACCGCTCTAATGAAGAGGACCTGGCTATGCTTTGTCAGCATCTTGAGTCCCAAGCGTTTACTCAGAGTCTCTGCATCCCCCTCGTTGCCCAGGGCGAAAGCCTGGGGACTTTTACGATTCTCACCGATGAGACCGATTGGCGAACCGAGGATGTCAAGATGGCGCAGACCCTGGCCGAGCAGATGTCTATTATATTGGCCAGCCTGCAGTTTCGTGAAGATTTACGGCAACAAGCAATCCGCGATCCCCTTACCGGCCTATTCAATCGGCGTTACCTGATGGAGGCCCTGTTCCAAAGTATCGGGCGAGCTGATCGCCAACACTCCCAGGTTAGTGCGCTGATGATTGATATCGACAATTTCAAACGTTTCAACGATACCTATGGCCATGATATCGGGGATCTGGTGCTGCAGCGGATTGCCGCCGAGATAAAGCATTGTACCCGCAAGGAAGATATCCTCAGTCGCTATGGCGGAGAAGAGTTTTGCCTGGTTTGTCCCGACCTGAACGACAAGGCTGCGATGGGTCTGGGAGAACGGTTGTGTGAGCAGGTTCGCCGACTCACTCTGGATGTAAATAGTACGAAAGTCAGTAACTTTTCCATCTCGGTAGGCATAGCTATCTATCCGCAACATAGCCGCAACGGAGAAGATCTGTTGAAAGTGGCAGACGAGGCACTCTATCAAGCCAAAGCCCAAGGTAAGAATCATGTTATACTTGCGAGTAATCAACCCAAGGACAGTATGGGCAGCTCGTCCTCAGCTGATATCGGCATAACAATTTAGAGAACTCACTGAGGCAAGCCAAAAAACTGACTCAACATCTCAGCAGTTAATTTGTCACTACTGCTGGCTCACCTTTTTTATGCCTGAACTTCTTCTTCCAGTTTGCCCGCCTCAACCCACTCAACTATCCTTAGGTGAGTTTCACGCTTTGCACATAACGTACTCTGTTGGCTGGCATACTGCGACTGAACACGGCATATCTAGTTGCCAGGTTAATAGTGCAGATTTAAACTCTTTGATATTCTGCTGTTTTATCAACATATATAGAAAAGTTCGCCCCTGCGAATGAGATTCGGTCATGCACAGTGACGAACGAGCCGGTCTGCCCCCCGATTGAATGCCAGATAATCCATTGTTTTATTGTTAGTTTTTCGCCTGTATGACAATTTTACCTTGATAGAGTTGACCCTGCTCGATAAGCGTTGACTCACCGTCTACTGTCATCGCTACCATTTCCCCCTCTGCTCCGACAATAGCGCCGTCCTCTACGATCAAGCTACTGATGTGGCTTTCACCAGTTACCTTCCAGATGGCGCCATCTGTCAGGCTGACAGAGAGAGAGCTGTTTCCATTTCTATGATTTCTATTTTCTACATGTCCAAGATAGTAGTAATCATTAATGGTAAAATAGGTATTCTGATCGCCGTTTTCATTAATATGCCTAGTTTCCGTTAAAGAGATGGCCCCTTTAAGGATCGCCCCTTCACCGATGTTGACCTCAAGTGCATCGCCTGGCTGGGTATAGTAGCCGGTGCCGTTGAATACATTGCCTTTATATTGACCATTCGTCAGGTTCAAACTGACAGAGTTGGGCTTAGAGGGACCGAATGGGCCATTACCTCTGCCCGTGGCAGGTACATCATTGCCATTTTCAGAGGGCCAGCCTTCAGCTTCATGGAATTCAGTGTTGAAGACCGGGCCCTTGGGTCCCATCTCCGCACCGACTGTGGAATCATCATTGTCGATCATTTGCAAAATGATACCGGATTTTGGTTTTAACACCGCGTTATCAGCGATGAAATCGACATTGCCCGCTTTATAAAGAAAGGTCGCCTCTTCAGTCTGAACCACGGTACCGTCCAGAACATTGATAGAGCCTGAATTGTGCGCCATAAAGCCAAAAACGGATTGGATTATGCTTGGCATGCCGCGGCCTTGAACAGTTTCGATAGTGCCGCCATCGGCATCCTTGAGTACGATGTCACCCTGTGAGGAGCGAAAATACCCGTCTCCACCGGAGAGTATTGACGCATAGGTAGAGCCTTTGATGTGGGTGCCGTAAAAGTTTTGCTGAGCATTACCGATAATGTAACTCCCATATCCAGAGCCATAATTGTGGCTGTATCGGAATTTGCCTGATGACATTCCACCTTCTGACTCGGGGAGAATCTCTACGTTTGAATCAACCAGACTCATCGTGAAATTCTTTCCGGCATCGGTAGAGAGAACCCCCCATGCACCGGAAATCACTTTAGACTCTATAAGCGTCAGAGTGGAATTATTACCAATCATGTTGGCTAGCCTGGCTCCGCCCTGAATCCCCAGCACCCACGGCGGGGATATCATGATATTTTGATCTGCACTGTTGAAATAGCCGTCATACGACTCGGTGAGCGGGTTGGCTCCCATGGTGGTAACCGTTGAGTTTTTGACTAGGATCTGGCCATGGTGATCGGGAATAAAGGCCGTTCGTACGAATCCTTTGGTTTGGATTTTCATTTTATTCACGAGCACTTTTGCATAATCCGTAGCAACGATCATGGCTCCGCGGCCTGAAAAGTCGGAGCCAATCGCGCCGTCACTGCTATCATAGGCAATCATGGAGCCGGTCAACGTTAGCTCTGTTCCCGATCCTTTGGCAATTACCGGGTTAAAAATATAATCGGTCTTATCATCGGAATAATTTGATTCGTTGTCGAAGACAGTGAGATCCAAATCCAGTTCGGTAACCGGCGTATCATCACTTAAGAGTGAATGGTGCCCGACGATAGAGCCATTCTCCACATAGTAGCCGATGCTGTATTCTTCAGGGCTACGCCTTGAGTAACTGGTTACAGCCCCCTTGTAAGTAGGAGTGGTTTGATAAGTTTTTTGATGGTCTATGACATAGTTATCCGCTAATGTAACAGCGGGCAAAGCAACAGCGGTGATTGCCGGTATGATAAACAATGAGACAACAACTTGCTTGATTAACAACTGCCGGATTTTCACTTTGTCTCCTTTCGCAAAAGTATTTTAATCAAATTCCCCGAGAGCGTTACCTATTGGGTGAACGAACTCCATAAGATATTACGAAAAAACAATTATTCTATCGTAGAATAGTGGGATCTCCCTTTGCGCCGAACCACAAGCGCTATTGACGGTGTTATGCTCGCTTGAATTAGCAACGGCTAGTCCTAAGTTCGCATGCCTTGCCAATGGCGCTTGTGATTCGGCTGAGTGTTACTGAATTTACCGCACGGCCCACTAGTCTTGCTGGAAATTTGGGAATAGTCTATGACAAGTGCGAGGGTGGATGACAGGGCAAAGCAAATGCTTGATGCAAGACTCGATAGTCGGGCAATGTTCATCAATTGTGTTTCTCTAAGAACAATTGTGTTTCTATAAGAATGTTTGCAATTTCCACCTATGAGCGAGCAAAGCCTAAGTTTAAGCCATATTGCGGGACCCTGGCGACTGGCCTCATTGAGTTTTACCTGTATTAACAAGGATATTTGATTGTAATCACATTTGTTCAGTGGTTCTGCCGCCCTAACCCGAATGTCTCACCCGGTCACTTGAAAAATAAACTAACTTTTGGTTTTTGCGGGTTATTTCTGGAATATTAGCAAAGCATAAAGTGTAACCGGCCTACGCTGAACGCGCCCTCGCACCGGTCTCGCTGTCCAGCTGTGGTATTTGCTCAATCATCAATAGCTTGCTATTGACTCAATCGCAAATCCGCATCTGCACAACGATCCCGATGCGATCATCGCGTTTCCGGTTGCAACATTCGGGCTAATGGACTGACTCTGGCGGTCGAGATGGACAGACACGATAAAGATGTTTGAAGGTCTGAGCTTTACGCCGGACTGGTGCGCCGTCGATCAGCAGATAGGCAATGTGCTGAAGCCTGTTTTGGTGTGGGCGTTCGAGATCTCGTAGGCCTTGAAGCTGGCCCTTCCCCTGATCTTGGTGGTCGGGCCGTCTCCCCGGTCGATGCGAAGCGAATGTTCTCCACGACAGCATGTGGAGAATCGAACGAATCTGATTTGAGAGTGCTTATTCTAGTTGTGCAAAAAAAAGACGCCGGACTGTTATGTCCGGCGT
>JASFJY010000150.1:0-7184 GCA_050119415.1 Chromatiales bacterium
CGCCGCCGGCCGGTATCAGGGGCTGGTGCATATGCAGGGCGATGGCATAGGCGCTGCGGATACGGGAGAAGTCAATTGGACTCTCCGGTAGAAAAACCGGCTTGTCCGCATTATCGGCGATGATCCTCTCTATCTCTGCTTCGGCACCTGAGATGTTGGGCACGCCGTCGATATATTCAGGCAGGTTTGTCATGTTTTTTCTCCTAGCATGCGTGCAATCTATTTGTGGCGGATATAGTCGTAGATGTTCAGGTAATTCTGTCCGGGTATGTTCCAAGAATAGTCGTAGCGCATACCGTTGATGATGAGTTCGTGAAAACGTTCCGGATAATCGAACCAAAGACCGATGGCGCGCTCCATGGCCGACTCGATGGCATGATTATCGGTCTGATGAAACACATACCCGTTACGCTCCGATAGCGGGCGATCTGAATAGTCGAAATCGAACACTGTGTCGGCGAGTCCGCCTACCGAGCGCACGATAGGCACGGTGCCGTAACGCAGGCCGATCATTTGCGTCAGTCCGCAGGGCTCGAATAGGCTTGGCACCACCAGCATGTCGGCGCTTGCATAGATCATGTGCGCCATCTCTTCATTGTATCCGATCTCTATATGGCAGTCGGGGCTGTTGCCGAGTTCGTGCCTGATCTGCCAGAACTCGGCATTGATGCCCTGTTCGGTACTGGAACCCAAAAGCACGAACTGGGCGCCGCGGGCCAGTGAGTAGTAGAGGGCGTGCCTGATCAGCGGCACCCCTTTTTGGGCGTCGAGACGACCCACAAAGGCGATCAGTGGCTTAAAATCCTGATGCATCCAGAGTTGATCGCGCAATGCCTGCTTGTTGACATATTTACCCTCGAGGTCGTCGATGCTGAAATGACTGGCGATATACGGGTCCGTTTGCGGATTCCACATGTCGTAATCGAGGCCGTTGAGAACGCCGCCGAATTTGCTCTGCTGCAGATGCAGGGTGTGACCGAGTCCATGACCCCAATCGGTATGACGCACTTCCCAGGCGTGTCGTGGCGATACCGTGGTGGTGAAGTTGGCATAGAGCAGCGCGCCCTTGGTGAAGTTGATTGCGCTGGGGTTGAAATCGTCGCCCATGCGGTTTCGATCGTAATAGTAGTCCGGGCGGTTGAGTCCGGTGAAGCGGAGAACGTTCTCGCCGGCGATACCCTGATGTTTGAAATTGTGGATCGTATGGCAGGCCCGGCAATAGCCCAGGCCAATGTCTCTATAGATCTCGTAGAGCAGTACCGGTACCAGGGCGGTCTGCCAGTCATGAGTATGGATGATATCGGGGCGCTTGCCCGAATGCAGCATGAATTCCAACGCGGCTTTAGAAAAGAAGGCAAAGCGCATGTGTTCGTCGGCAAAACCGTAATAGCTGCCGCGCTCGAAAAAGTGGTCGTCGGAATGGGGTTCGATGAAAAAACACTTACGCCCGTGAACGAAACCGAACCAGACGGAGCAGTGGATATGATAATTGAACCAACGCACCCACAGGTTCTCGTAGGAGAGCTGCAGGCCCCAAATATGGTCGTAACGCATGCAGTCGTATTTCGGCAGGATGATTTCGACAGAATTGCCCCGTATTTCCAGTTCGCGGCTCAATCCGAAAACCACATCACCCAGCCCTCCCACCTTGGCGACCGGGGCGCATTCCGAGGAGACCATTATTATGTACATGTTTCTGAACCCAATTGTTATCGATTTTATAATTGATTGATGAGCTGAATAGCTTAGTCAGTCATGCAAGCTCGCGCCCGGTTGAGTTCATTCCAACAGGCATCAAGGTCGTTGTGTACATGTGGTACCCAGGCCTCACCCCAAAAGACATTGCAACTAGTTTCGGCGCGCAGTAAACGCCATAACGCCTGCTCAATCCGGTGAGCGAGTTCCGGATCTCCGGACAGGCGCTCTGCCGCCCGTTCACGGGCATCGTGTAAGGCGTCACTGGTGATCGAAATCCGTTGCAGAGCATCCTTCTGTGCCTGTGAACCCGTCCACTGTAAAAAACCCTGGCCGTTGTGCCAGCCGGTATTCCAGGCGCCAGCGTTGACACGGACTTCACCAAATGCGCCATACCGGTTCAGATAGTCATCGATGAAACTGGGCAATATGGCGCCTACACCGCTGCGTGCGTAATCAAGAAGCTCCCGGTAGAACCCCCAGAAATTCGCCTGTAGCGAGGGATTACGGAACCAGCCGCCATTGTCGCCATCGCTCGCCGTGGTGACCAGCGGGGCAAAGTCGCACCACTGGGTACGTGCCCGCATCTCGCGCTCCAACCAGTCGAAATCCATGCCTGACTCCTGGGCATCGGAGAGTTCGCGATCACGCACCACAACGATAATCTCGTCGTCACCGTAGCGTGCGATGTGTGGGCGATAGCGCAGTTCGTGCCAAGCCATCGGCGTGACCGCTTCTACATGGTCGCTATCGACAAGCACGTAGCGGTATCCGAGCCGCTTGAGCAGTGGGATCAGCTCCATGTCGAAACCCATTTCGGGCGGCCAAAACCCCTGGAAGCCGCTGCGCCAGAAGAGATGGCAGGCGATGCCCTGCCAGCGTCGCAGCTGTTCAGCCCTATCGGCTTTAGGGATCAGAGGCAATAGCGGATGATAGTAGCCGGTACCGAGAATGTTGAACAGCGCCACGTTCTGGAAATGCCACAGCAATGAACCGCAATCGACCACACCGTAGACGCGGGATTGAAAGCCGGGGTCGGCCAGGGTCTCCAGAAGTGTGCCGGAAAATGAGAGGTGAACGCAGGCGACATCTTCACAGCCCCACAACGAGCGCGGAATACGATCGATAGCGTAGAGAATTTCATGGGTCTCCCAGGGATTGCTGTCAAGCAAAGCCTGTAGATTACCTGATGGCTGATGGAGGTTGAGGACCAGAGCATGATGTATCTTATTCATGTTATTCCTTGATAGGGACAAATGACTCAGTAAAGGTCAGCGCTCCCATTCTTACAACATAAAGCTCGTAGTTCTGCCTATTGCATGTTGCACAAAGATTACAAACCAATGACTGTCGTTAGTGGGCCTGCATTCCAAGGCTGCCGGGTTCCAGCAAGCGGTCAGAAATGCTGATCTTTCAATTAGTGCGAATCCTTCAAATTCGAAATTTCATATGCTATGCAGTTATTGTAACGACTTTATTATAGGTAGCATGTAAGCATCACCCTGTTATGGCTTCAAGATTATCACTGGATTTTCTGGTTTTGAAAAATTGGATTGTCTTTTTTATTAATTGCTAGGCGGTTTTATGTGTTTTTTTCAAATACGAAAATTAACTCGAATGTTTCTTTCAGCTTAACCTATTTGCATAGCGAACTCGTGGAAGGTGTCAGCGCCTTCGCATTCTGCATCAAATCCACCTTCTTGCATTCATGCATGAAAACTGTCCGGATTATACAGTTTTTGTCGATCGTTTTTACAAATCCCATTTTCAATCTGGCAGCCGTTATCGCGCCATCGGTTGCAGCGACAATAACAATGACGCATGCCGCTCGCCTCAGCACGGAACCAGTCACGCATGCCCGTATCAAAGCCTGACAGTTTCATTGTCGCACCCCATTACCCTGCCGGCAGTGGCATTGTTCTTGCAAAATAATTCATAGCTTCAGTGATTCATCAGTTCTTGATCAGCACTAGGAGTTACAAGGATGAACAAACATATCTTGATCGTGATTATTCTGTTTGGCGGTATAGCCACATCCACCGCCACTCAAGCTACGCTCATTCAGTTATTACGAGACGACTTACAGATGTACACTCAGGTGTACTCAAGCGGCAATCCCGAAACCATAGTTTCCCAAACCAGCTTCAGCGGCTCTTTGTTTGACAACAGCCACTCCTCCATCTCGTCAAGTGGTGCTATCACCTGCTTAAGCCCCACTGCAACTTCAGACCATCAATGGGCAAAAGCGGAAACCGAATCTTCACTTACTGATCCATACTTCCACGCTACGGTCAGTTCGGGATGGAATCATGTGTGTGACACAACGAATACCTGGGGAAATATGGCCAGCATTCAAATAAGTCTTGAGTTCGCGGTAATCCCGGAAGGTGAGAACTACGTATTCATGTATGTAGAAGAATTCCTCAGTTCCTATTCTTTATTTAATATGACACTAGGTACACAGATGACGCCGGGGCATTCGGGGGGGCCCTATTTTAATTTATTGGACAATCACACTTACATCCTAAACATCGACCTTACAAGAGCTGCCAACCAAGCTTCATTGCCCTATGGCTATAATGACGATTATGCCTTTATGTATTATCCGCACTTTTACGCCATCTTTTCCAATACCCGGATTTCTCCCGTTCCCGAACCGAGGGCTTTCATGCTATTTAGTTTGAGTACTGTTGGCCTTCTATTTGTCAACTTGATTGGCTCAAGAAAAATGGTTAAAGGCAGTGGTTAATCCGCTTTTGCAACAAACAAATGCAGCGAATTGGCTGAAGAAATAATAGGTGAATTCTTCAGCCCCCAAAGCGGCCACGGCTGGAGTCAATTGAACAGTTCGGATTTTGCCGCCTGGGTGATGGTATTGATAGCCGGGTGCTTGATGTGCCGCTCTTGGGATATTACGTAAAAACTCTCGGCAATCTCATCAGAGCGGCCCACGACTTCCACACCATACTTCTCCATCACATCCTGCTCCACGGCAGTTGGTGAAGTGAACACCCCAGAACCGCGCTCTCCGAAGGCCTTCATCAGGGCCCTGTCCTCAAATTCGGCAACCACCACAGGTTCGATCTGCTGACGCTGAAACCAGATTTCCAGATTGCGTCTCAGACTGCTTCCGTTACTGGGCATCAGCATCTTTGCCCCATCCAGACTATGAGGGAAATCTGAACGCAATCGTTTCGCTTCTTTCGGCACAGCGAGAAAGGTGATGCCGCTTTCGCCCAAGGCATGATTATAAGCGCGTATATTCAGTGTGGGGTTGATGGGGCTATCCGCCAGCACCATATCGAGTTTATGCACAGACAGATCAGCCAGCAAATCAACCAGTGGCGCTTCATGGCAGATCAGTTTAACCGGCCCCTGCATCTGCAGGACCGGCTCGAGCACACGATAGGCGAGCAGTTTCGGCACCACCATTGCCACACCCACCTTGAGCGTGATGGCTGTGCCAGGGGTTCGTCCCGAGAGCACATCCTGCAGTTCTATACCAAGGCGGAACATCTTATCGGCATAGGAGTAGGCTAAACGACCGGTTTCCGTCAGCACCAGCTGTCTGCCCTCTTTGCGAAACAGATCTGAGCCGATCTGTGATTCCAGCTCTTTCAACTGACCGCTGATGGTCTGCGGCGTGATGAACAGCGCCTCGGCGGCCTGCACGATGGTGCCATAACTGGCGACTGCCCAGAAATAGCGTAAATGCTTCAGATTCAGCTTGAAATTCTGCATACACCCTCCAGGCCAGGCCGACAACCAAAGCGGTGAGACGTGGAATTCTGATTAGCCTTCGATCATCTTAGAGTTAACCTGACGCTGTCCGTTTACGCATATCATTTTACCGGCGAAACAAAACTGGGCGGCTTGACCGCCAGAATCGATGCCTGCGTGTTCTGCAGCACCTCCTCCGCCGTGTTGCCGATGAACAGCCCAGGAAAACCGCTTCTCCCTAGGGTACCCATCACGATCAAGTCTACATTCAGACTGTCTGAAACCTGATGTATGGCCGTCGAAGCCTCCCCCTTGATTAAATGCACCGTCTCATCATCCGTCGATATACCATAGTTTTGCAGCAGATCCTGCAAACACTCCCTGTGTCTCGTTTCAGTCAGGTCCAGCAGCAGATCGAATTCTGTCTGCGAAAGGCGAAAGCGACCATCGCGTAACATCGACTCCCCATTGATCTTCCACGCATGCACTACATTGACTTGCGCCGACTCCCTTTGCGCCAGAGAGGTGGCCAGATCCATGACCAGAGCGGCGCAATTGTCATGGGACGGGGTCATGGGATCGACCGCGGCCAGCACCTGTTCATATTGGGCCGTGGCGCCCGGCCTGTCTACCCATACAGGGCAGGGACATTTACGCAACAGGTGCAGATCTGTACTCCCGAGCAGTCGGTCTGAGAGTCCGTCGGAGCAACGCGCCGATTTGATCACCAAGTCATAACCGTGCGAGACAACCGCTTTTATTACCTCTATAAAGGGTGTGCCGAGAAGCACCTTCGAGTAGATCAGGCTGTCTGCGGTTTTGAAAGGCTCGACGAGACTTTCCAGTTGCTCGAGCCGCTGCTGCTTCAACATCTCCAGCAGATCGAAATCGAATCGGGCTGCCACGTCCTGGGGTATATCGATGGGTTGAATCACGTCCAGCACGGTCAGCCTGGCGTGGTTATTCTCAGCCAGCAGAAAGGCCCTCTCCAATGCATGGTCTGGTTTATGGACACCGTCGGCAAATAACACAATGTTCTTGAATCGTTTCATCTCATCCCTCCTAACATTAGGGAACCCAGTAGCGAGAGCATCAAAAGCAGCCACCAGACGGCAGGATCCCGCAGGGATGCATTGAGCTGGCTGCCGGGATCAGGCCGTAGGGATCGCACCGCGTGTTTCACCGGCAGCCAATATTGTCGCAAGGCACTCCTTGCATCAGGCCTGTTGGTATGAATTCGAGCAAAGCTGACTATGAGCCCACGGCACCTGGGGGCCGTGGGTAGCTGCAGCGAATCCAGCCATCGCCGGGACAACATTCCCAGGATGAACAGGCCGGCGCCAGCAGTCAGTGGTATCAGGGCTTTGGCATCGAATGACATCGCATCCCATGCAAAGGGAGTCCAGACGGCTATCGGCAGCAACAAGAGCCAGCCCATCGCAGTGACTGGGTCGTGCTGAGCAGACAGCGCCCTGCCCTTCAGCAGCCAGAGGAAGCGACCCATCAGTACCACGGCCGCGACACCCGAGAGCAACAGCAACCAGGAAAGATTGTCACCCAGCGCTGTCGATAGAGCGGACTTGGCCGCTCCTCCTCCGGTCAGGGGAAGCGCCGACAGGGAGAGGGCCAACAGGACTAGGGCCGGCAGCAACCAGGAACCTGAACCACCCCGCTGCCAGAGATCCAGGCCCATAAAGAGCATGGGTTTAACCATCAGATGGTGCAGCGCCACCATCACAATCACCGGAAGCAGTCCGGTAGCCAGCGCA
>JASFJY010000151.1:0-7165 GCA_050119415.1 Chromatiales bacterium
TCTTCCACGGTGATGACACCCTCTTTGCCGACCTTCTGCATCGCCTCAGCGATGATGTTGCCGATATCGGCATCGGAGTTGGCGGAGATGGTGCCGACCTGAGCGATCTCCTTGTCGTCGGAGCAGGGACGGGAGATATTCTTCAGCTCTTCAACAGCGGAGGTCACGGCCTTGTCGATGCCGCGCTTGAGGTCCATCGGGTTCATACCGGCAGCGACGGCCTTCAGACCCTCGCGCACCATGGCCTGGGCCAGCACGGTAGCGGTGGTAGTACCGTCACCGGCCACATCGGAGGTCTGGGAAGAGACCTCTTTCACCATCTGCGCGCCCATATTCTCCAGCTTGTCGGTGAGTTCGATCTCTTTGGCTACGGAGACGCCGTCCTTGGTCACGGTGGGAGCGCCGAAGCTCTTCTCCAGCACCACGTTGCGCCCCTTGGGACCGAGGGTGACCTTGACCGCGTTCGCCAGGGTGTTGACGCCTTTCATCATGCGATGACGGGCGTCATCGCCAAATTTCACTTCTTTTGCACTCATTGTCTGGTTTCCTTAGGAATTTGTTGAGATTCGTCTTCAGGCTGAGCCTGTATTACTAGGTTTTACGGAGGGAGAGCGTTCAGCCCTCGATAACCCCCATGATGTCCTCTTCGCGCATAACGAGAACCTCCTCACCAGCGACCTTCACTTCAGTGCCGGAGTACTTCCCGAACAAGACTTTATCCCCAACCTTGACATCCAACGGGCGGATCTCGCCACTGTCTGTGACCTTGCCATTACCAACGGCCAGCACCTCACCCTGAACGGGCTTCTCTGTGGCCGCATCGGGCAGCACGATGCCTCCCGGACTGGTGCGCTCTTCTTCCATACGACGAACGATCACGCGATCGTGCAGCGGACGAATATTCATCGACTCTGTTCTCCTAATATGGTTTTTGAAACGTGCTCTATTGTTTTTCGATCAGCCGTGCGCTGTTAGCACTCGCCTGAATTGAGTGCTAATAATAGGGACAAATACCCGTTAGTCAAGGCTCCAGCCTGAATGTTTCATCCGCTAACGCGATGATCGAGCCGGGATCGTTGTTCTGGTGCGAATTTGCGTAAGAATTTCCAGCTGCTCAAACCCTAAAGCTGACAGAGTATGTGATAATGGAATGAGTAAGACTACGAAACACTACCGGGAGACCCCCTATGAAACAAGCACAGGATGGAGACACCGTACGTATCCACTATACCGGCACACTGGATGACGGCACCCAATTCGACTCATCAACGGGACGCGAGCCCATCGAATTCACCCTCGGCGAACAGAGCGTCATTGCCGGCTTCGAAGCCGGCGTGAAAGGCATGCAGGAGGGCGAGCAGAAGAGTATCCACATTCCGGCCGATGAGGCCTACGGCCAGCGCAACGAGTCCCTCGTAGAGGATATCCCCCGGCACAACTTCCCGCAGGAGATGGAACTCCAGGTTGGCATGCAGCTGCAGGCACAGAGCCCTGACGGAGAGCGTTTCAATGTGGTGGTCACGGCGCTCAGCGAGGAGAGCGCCACGCTCGACGGCAATCATCCATTGGCGGGTGAGTCCCTCAACTTCGATCTCGAACTGGTGGAAATCGTATAACCGGCAACCGCATACCGAAGTCCAAATCACCAGCGCAGCCAACCCGGGAGGAGATTGTGGCGGAGCACAAAGAGAAGAGTAAAAAAACCAAGAAGATCGATAACGAAACCTATGAGAAGGAACTCTTCAAGCTACAGCTGGAACTGGTCAAGCTGCAGGAGTGGATCAAGCACAAGGGACTCAAGGTAGTGGTGATCTTTGAAGGGCGCGACGCCGCCGGCAAGGGCGGCGTGATTAAACGCATAACCCAGCACCTCAATCCCCGCATATGCCGCGTGGTGGCCCTGCCGGCACCCACCGAGCGGGAAAAGACCCAGTGGTACTTCCAGCGCTATGCGGCCCACCTGCCGGCCGCCGGCGAAATGGTGCTGTTCGACCGCAGCTGGTACAACCGGGCCGGCGTGGAAAAGGTGATGGGCTACTGTACCGAGGAGGAGTACCAGGAGTTCCTGCGCTCCTGCCCCGAGTTCGAGCGCATGCTGGTTCGCTCCGGCATCATACTGATCAAATACTGGTTCTCGGTCTCCGACGAAGAGCAGGAGCGGCGCTTCCAAAGCCGCCTGCAGGAGCCGCACAAGCGTTGGAAGTTGAGCCCGATGGACCTGGAATCCCGTTCCCGCTGGCTGGAGTATTCCAAGGCCAAGGATGAGATGTTCGCCCATACCGACATCAAGCAGGCGCCCTGGTATGTGGTCAATTCCGATATCAAGAAGCATGCCCGACTCAACTGCATCGCCCATCTGCTCAGCATGATCCCCTACGAAGACCTGACCCCTGAACCGATCGAATTGCCCAAACGCACAGCCAGTACCGGTTATGTGCGCCCACCGATCACGGACCAGACCTTCGTCCCCGAGATCTATCCTTGAAGCCCGGCATTAGCGGGGACGGTCTTTATCTTCTTCCCGCTTGAAATCTCCCTCGATCACTTCGGGATGGCGAGAAGCGTCCGCTCGTCCTGGAGATGCCGCCGGACGCAGAATACCACTGCCCTGCAGGCCGGCAGTCAACAACCAGCGCCGGACCGGCGGCACCAGGAAGATGAAACCGACCGCATCGGTAATGAATCCCGGCAACAACAGCAGCACGCCACAGACCAGCAGCACGGCCCCCTCCATCACCTCGATCGCCGGCATCTCACCCCGGTCCACCATCTCACGCACTCGCATGAGGGTGGAAAAACCCTGGTGACGTACCATGTAACCGCCGAGCAAGGCGGTAAAAATCGTCAGGAAGATGGTCGAAAAGGCGCCGATCTGGGCGCCGACCTTGATCAGGAAATAGAGTTCCGTCAGCGGAATCCCAACGAACAGCAGAAGAAAGATCAGTAGCGGATTCATCGACAAAGCTTACGCCCCCCTCCCGCATAGGACAAGCGGCCCCCTCCGCCAAGCGCTTTGCCTCGTCATCGACGATGGTGTATTTTCCCCCGATGGCGACATCGCTGCTTTTGATCCTCACTACCGCACCGGACCAGGAGACTGCAAGGCTCCTGGCGAAATCGCTGGTGCAGCAGCGGCTCGCCGCCTGCGTCAATATCCTGCCCCAGGCCACCTCCGTCTACGAATGGCGGGGGAAACTGGAACTCTCCGGCGAGTCATTGCTACTGATAAAGAGTACACGAAACAACTACACCGCGGTGGAGAAGGCGCTCCGGGAACTACATCCCTATGAACTTCCGGAAATCCTTGCAGTCCCTGTTGAGCAAGGGTTGCAAAGCTACCTCGACTGGGTGGAGAGATGTACAGATACCGATATTTCCTGATCCTGATCCCGTTCCTGCTCTGGCTGGGAGTGATCGCGTGCGCGCAGGGGGGCTGGAGTGAAGAGGAGCTGCTGCTGCCCGACCAGGCCTTCCAGATATCCGGCCACGCCGGTGACGAAGACAGGCTGATCGTGGAGTGGCGTATCGCCGACGGCTACTACATGTACCGCGACAAGATCCGCTTCGAGACCGACAGCACGGGATTCGAGTTGGGCGACCCCTCCCTGCCCGAGGCCAAGATCAAGCACGACGAGTTCTTCGGCGACGTGGCCATCTACCGCAACAAGGTCAGGGCTGAGATCCCCCTGAAACGCGTGCGGGGCGCCGGCGAGACCCTGCTGCTGAAGGCCCGTTCCCAGGGCTGCGCCGACCAGGGCATCTGCTTCCCGCCCCATGAGCAGGAGATACGCCTGGCCCTCACCCCTCAGACTACACAGCCGCTGGCGTTGGATCTGCCCCAGCAGGCTGTCGATATAAGCGCCGCACCGCTCTTTAGCAACACCGATGACGAGCAACGCCTGCTCGAGCCGGAAGAGGCTTATATCCTCAATGTCGAGGTGGCGGACGGCACCCACCTGAGACTCAATTGGCAGATCGCCGAGGGTACTTATCTCTATCAGGACAAGATCGAACTCTCCGTGCCTGAGGATCAGGCAGTAGCCATTGGCGACTATCAGTTACCCAAGCCGGAGATCAAGGAAGACTCTATTCGGCCCGACGGCTCCATAGGCGACATCGCGGTCTACCACGATGCCATCGATCTGACAGTACCGCTGCAGCGCGCCACCACCGATCCCCTGGATCTCGATCTGACGGTGAAGTATCAAGGTTGTGCCGAGATCGGTGTCTGTTATCCGCCAATCACCAAGCAGTTCAAGTTGCCGCTGCCGGGCATCAGCACGGCGCAAGCCGCTGAGAATATCGAGTCCGCCCAAGTGAAAGCGGCGGCGTCAGTGACAACAACACCCCAGCAGCCGCTATCTGAACTGGATGAGATCGCCTCCACCCTGCAAGGCGGCTCGACCCTGGTCATCGTCGGCGTCTTCTTCCTGCTCGGCCTGGGGCTCGCCTTCACTCCCTGCATCTTTCCCATGATCCCGATCCTCTCCGGCATCATTGCCGGCCAGGGCGAAACCATCACCACCCGCAAAGCCTTCGTGCTCTCGCTTGTCTATGTGCTGGCCATGGCCCTCACCTACACCATCGCGGGGGTATTGGCGGGATTGTTTGGTGAAAACCTGCAGGTCTATTTCCAAAATCCCTGGATCCTCAGCGCCTTCGCCCTGGTCTTCGTGCTGCTGGCGCTGTCCATGTTCGGTTTTTACGACCTGCAACTGCCGAGCAGCCTGCAGAGCAGGCTCACCGAGGTCAGCAACAAGCAGCAGAGTGGCTCCATCGCCGGTGTGGCGGTGATGGGCTTTCTCTCCGCCCTGATCGTCGGGCCCTGCGTGGCACCGCCTCTGGCCGGTGCCCTCATCTACATTGGCCAGACCGGCGACGCCCTGCTCGGTGGCATGGCCCTGTTCGCCCTCAGCCTCGGCATGGGTGCACCGCTGATCGCTATCGGAACCTCGGCAGGCAAACTGCTGCCCCGCGCCGGCAGCTGGATGGATGCGGTCAAGGCGGTCTTCGGCGTAGCCCTGCTGGGTGTGGCCATCCTCATGCTCGAGCGCATCCTCCCAGCCGATGTGGCGATGCTGCTCTGGGGCATCCTCTTGATCGTCTCCGCCATCTACATGGGCGCCCTGCGCCATCTCGAAATCGAGGCCAGCGGCTGGCAGAAGCTGTGGAAAGGTCTCGGCATGGTCTTCCTGGTCTACGGCGCCCTGATGCTGGTGGGCGCCGCGGCGGGCGGCAAGGACACCCTGCAGCCGCTGCGCGGCATCGCCTTCACCGGCGGCGCAGGCCCTGCCCACAGCGAGCTGCGCTTCACCCGCATCAAGAGTGTCGAGGATCTGCAGCGGGAGGTTGCCGCCGCCAGCTCCCAGGGACAGCCGGTAATGCTCGACTTCTACGCCGACTGGTGCGTCTCCTGCAAAGAGATGGAGAAGTATACCTTCTCCGATCCCGCGGTCATCGCCGCCCTCGCCAACACTCGGCTGCTGCAGGCCGATGTCACAGCCAATGACGAAATCGACCAGGCCCTGTTGCAGGGCCACTTCGGCATGCCGGGACCGCCCGCTATCATCTTCTACGGTAGCGACGGTCAGGAGCGTAAAGGATTTCGGGTAGTCGGTTTCGTCCCGGCGGAAGAGTTTACAGCCCATGTAGAACAGGTCATGCGTTAGGTTTGCACCTCTACGGCGGACGCACCAGAACGGCTCCCCAAGGTTGCCGATGCGGCGGCGCAATATAAAAAATGCAACGATCTTGACAAATTTTGCTTTGAATCTGGACAATATCGCCGTGATCTTGCAGAATCTAACGACTTCCCGACGAGACATAAGGCTGCCTGCACAGTGCCCCCAGAAGCATTGCAAAAGCCATCTCGGCAATAATCACCCTGGATATCGATACATGGCGACCATTCTGGTACTCAACGGCCCAAACCTGAATCTGCTTGGTACCCGTGAACCGACCCTTTACGGCAACGAAACGCTGGAGAGCATCCGACTGCGCATGAGCGCCATGGCGGAAGCGGCTGGTCATCAGCTCGATTTCCGTCAGAGCAATGCGGAACACGAACTGGTTGACTGGGTACAACAGGGACAGCAGGACGGAATTGCTTTCGTGATCCTCAATCCGGCCGCTTTCACCCATACCAGCATCGCACTGCGTGACGCCTTGCTGGCTACAGCCGTCCCGTTCATCGAAGTGCATCTGTCCAACATATTCGGGCGTGAGCCGTTTCGCGCCCACTCCTATTTTTCTGATAAGGCCGAGGGAGTCATCTCCGGCCTGGGCGCGCAGGGTTACGACCTGGCCCTGCAGGCCGCCTTGACGCGGCTCAACCAATAGACGAACAGAGACGATCAACATGGATATACGTAAAGTAAAGAAACTAATTGAACTGCTGGAGGAATCTGACGTCGCGGAGATCGAAATCCACGAAGGCGAGGAGTCGGTCCGCATCAGCCGTAACAGTTCGACGCCCACACCCCTGGCCATGCCCGCGGCAATGGCACCAGCTGCCGCGCCGGCGGCGGCGCCCGCGCCAACCCAGGCCGAAACGCAGGCGAGAGAGCCCGAAATCACCGGCCACGCGGTTCGCTCCCCCATGGTCGGCACTTTCTATCGTTCCCCTTCACCGGGCAGCAAGCCCTTCGTGGAGGTCGGTCAGCAGGTCTCCGTCGGCGATACCCTCTGTATCATTGAAGCGATGAAGATCCTCAATCAGATCGAATCGGACAAAACCGGCACCGTGAAGCAGATCCTGCTGGAGAACGGTGAGCCCGTTGAATATAACGAACCTCTCTTCATCATTGACTGAGTGATGCCATGATAGAAAAGATCGTCATCGCCAACCGCGGCGAGATAGCGCTACGGATCCTGCGCGCCTGCAAAGAGCTGGGCATCAAAACCGTGGCGGTTCACTCGGATGCCGACCGGGATCTCAAGCATGTACTGCTGGCCGACGAGTCGGTATGCATCGGCCCGGCGCCCTCCGTCGAGAGTTACCTCAACATACCCGCCATCATCAGCGCCGCGGAGGTCACCGACTCGGTTGCCATCCATCCCGGCTACGGTTTTCTCTCCGAGAATGCCGATTTCGCTGAACGCGTCGAGAACAGTGGCTTCATCTTCATCGGTCCCAAGGCGGAGACCATCCGCGTCATGGGCGACA
>JASFJY010000152.1:0-7134 GCA_050119415.1 Chromatiales bacterium
GATAGCGAACAGGAGCAGATCGGTTTTGTGGACATCACCGATCCGGCCGACCCGGTGGCCGGAGGTACCCTTGCCCTCTCCGGTGAGCCGACCTCTGTTGCCGTCAAAGACGATTATGCTCTGGTCGCCGTGAACACCTCTGCTGACTATGTGAACGTTTCCGGCCATCTGGAAGTCGTCGATATTTACAGCCAGAGTTCGGTACGCCAGATCGATCTGGGAGGTCAGCCGGACTCGGTGGCGGTCAGCCCTGACGGTCACTATGCCGCGGTGGTCATTGAAAACGAACGGGATGAAGAACTGGACACTGGCGCTCCGCCCCAGGCCCCCGCTGGCACCTTGGTGGTAGTGAATCTTGTCGATGCCGACCCTGCCAACTGGACAACATCGACAGTCGATTTGACAGGTATTGCCGATCTCTATGCGGGGGATCCGGAGCCCGAATTTGTCGACATCAATGCCAGCAATATCGCTGTCGTCACCCTGCAGGAAAACAATCATATCGTTTTGCTCGATCTGACCGATGGCACCATTGTCAATCACTTCTCGGCCGGCGATGTCGATCTGACACAGATTGATGCCACGGAAGAGGATGCCGCCCTGATCTCCCAGACCGAACAACAGGACAATGTGCTGCGGGAACCGGACGGTGTAACCTGGATCAACGACGACTATTTCGCCACTGCGGATGAAGGCGATCTGGATGGCGGCAGCCGTGGCTTCACCGTATTCAACACCAGTGGTGAGGCGGTCTGGAATTCCGGCGCCGCGCTCGATCACAGGGCGGTTCGCTATGGCCACTATCCTGACAAGCGCTCCGGCAATAAGGGTAATGAGCCGGAAAATGCCGAGGTCGGCGTCTATGGCAGTGACCGCTATCTGTTCGTCAACTCAGAGCGTTCCAGCCTGGTCTTCGTCTATGATGCGGCGGATCCGAAAAATCCGCTGTTCAAGCAGGTCCTGCCCGCCGGCTCCGCACCTGAAGGTGGACTGGCGATACCTTCGCGCAACCTGCTGGTGGTGGCCAGCGAGGAGGACGATCGCGGCGAGAAGATTCGCTCGGTGCTCAACATCTACCGTTATGCAACCGGAGACGAGCGCTACCCGAGCATCCAGTCGGCAGATCGTCTCGATGGCACGCCGATACCCTGGAGCGCGCTCTCCGGATTGAGCGCCGATCCAACGGATGAGAGTGTGGTATACGCCGTTGAAGACAGCTTCTATCAACAGAACCGTATCCTCACTCTGGATGTGAGCGATACTCCCGCCATCGTTAAGCAGGAGATGCGCATACTCGACAGTAACGATGTCCTTGCCGGCATCGCCACGATAGACGTGGATGACAGCCTGGCTGAGGATGACGCCGCCCGCGCGGATGTCTTCGATGATGTGGATCTCAGTCTGCTCATCAACGCGGACAAGAGTGTCAACATCGATCCGGAGGGCATAGCCAAGGCGTCTGACGGTGGATTCTGGATCGTCTCCGAAGGTTCAGGCACGGTGGGTGATGCAACGCGACCCGTGAACAGCCTCAACTTTCTCATCAAGACAGACGTCTATGGTGTGATCGAGCAAGTCATCACCCTGCCTCAAGCACTGAATGACGTTCAGCTGCGTTTCGGTTTCGAAGGCGTGGCCGAGTACAACGACAGCGTCTACATAGCCTTTCAGCGGGTTTGGAGCGACGATACCGATGCCCGAATCGGCGTCTACGATATCGCCGCCGATAGCTGGAGCTTCTTCTTCTACCCCCTCGATACGCCCGCATCGCAGAACGGCGGCTGGACCGCCCTGTCCGACATCACCTCCCTGGGTGACGGTAGATTTCTGGTCATCGAGCGCGACGATCAGGGGGGGCCGGATGCGGCAATCAAGCGTCTCTACAGCTTCGATGTCACAGGCTTGGCCGCTGGTGATACAGTCAGTAAAACACTGGAGCGCGATTTGATCCTCGCAGGTGACCTGAGCACAAATGGCCGGGTGATTCCGGAGAAGATCGAAGGCCTGGCCGTCATGGCGAACGGTGATCTATTGCTTGTCAATGACAATGACGGCGTGGACGACAACAGTGGTGAAACTCAGCTCATCAATCTGGGGGACATTCTGAACTGATACCGCTCTCGGCACAGCGGCGCCAGGCGGAACGGCTGTCTCTGACTCGTCCAGCGCAAGGTCAGCTGTTGTGGGCTGTTCTGATTTTTGCTTCGACCCGGGCGCTGTTCAACAGGGCCTGATTGGATATTTTTGGGTAGAGCCGCCACAGACGGTCGATCGCCTTCGCCTGCTTCACCGCCAGTTGTTCCAGGCGTTCGCGGGTGGCTTCCTCCAATGAAGGCAACATCAGCAGCTGGGGCGCCTTCCAGCAGATATAGTCGCTGATCAGGCCGGAATCTTCGATGTTAGGCCAGTTCTCGCTGATCGGCAGCTGCGGAAACCGTTCAGCGGCAAGCGAAGTCTGTGGGTCGTCACAGGCTGATGCGCTGCCGTCCCTGTGGCGATAGTACCAGACGCAGCGCCGCGGTTGACCGGCGCGTTCGCGCACCATGGCTTCGAGAAAGGAGGCGTGTACCCGCGGATTGTGGCCGTCGTTGTTGGGTAGGCCGCGCTCGAGCAGATGTTGAGAAACGAAGCTGAAATCGCCCCGCTCTGCGGCGATCCACTTGGGTGGCTTGATCTGGCATCGTTCCGCATCGCTGCGACTGCTCTGCAATAGCGCCAGGGGTTGCGACGCTCTCTCATCCAGCAGCCAGGCCTCGAAGGGGTCGGCAAGGGGGAAGGGAAGATCGCCGAGGTTGGGACGCAGCTGTTCGATAAGCGCTTGCGCCGAATCGATCATATCGTCGATATTGAACAGGGGATTGATCGGTACCTGACTCAGCCCCCCCTCGGCCGACCAGAGCCCGAAGCCGTAGAACTGGCGTCCGCTGAAGGGCGTGTTGGGCCAGAGCCCCTGGGGCCTGTCGCTGAGGACCTGGATCTCCCACACCTGGCCGTTGCCGCTCAATGCGCGTGCCCGGTCGTTGAGAAAGACCTGAAGCACCCCCCGGAAGGGATTCAACTGACGGATGCTGAAAGCCTGTATATTCTCACCCTTCATACTTGATTCCCGGTGATGGTGCGGGGAGATGGTGCAAAGAGAATTGTGACGACATAGGACATCTTACGATAGAGCCTGGGTAATACTCGGTAAATATAGCAGGGAAAATTGCGAATTTTCGTAAAAAGTAAAAAATCATCAGATTTGCGCCTGGGCCTAATACGCCTACTCACTGTTTGCATGCAAAATCGGGCTTGATATAGTCATGAGAAACCAGAATATAACTGAGGAGCTAACCATGTTGCGCGAAGCTGCAGGTGTTAAACACAGTACCTATGGATTGGAAAACCATGGCCTCTATAACTTGAACGACATCTACTGGAATCTGCCCACACCGCGGCTGATTGAACAGTCGATCGTGCGGCGCGAGGGACAGCTCTGCCATCTCGGGCCGCTGGTGGTGCGTACCGGCCACCACACCGGGCGTTCCGCAAACGACAAGTTCATCGTCGATGAGCCTTCCGTCAGCAGTGAGATCTGGTGGGGCGATATCAACCGCCCCATTTCGGAAGAGGCATTCAATGCTCTGCACAACCGTCTGGCCTCCTACCTGCAGAACAAGGATGTCTATGTGCAGGACTGTTTCGCCGGCGCCGATCCCAACTATCGATTGCCGATACGGGTGATCACGGAGAACGCCTGGCACAGCCTGTTCGCCCGCAATGTCTTCATCCAGGCCAAGCGGGAGGACCTTGCGGACCACGTGCCCGGCTTCACCGTCATCGATGTGCCCCGTTTTCACGCCATCCCGGAGGTGGACGGCACCCGTAGCGAGACCTTCATCATCGTCAACTTCGCCAAGAAGCTGGTGTTGATCGGCGGTACCAGCTACGCAGGCGAGATCAAGAAGTCTATCTTCAGCGTCATGAACTACCTGATGCCGCATCGGGACGTGATGCCGATGCATTGCTCGGCCAATATCGGTTCCACCGGCAAGACGGCCCTCTTCTTCGGCCTTAGCGGCACCGGCAAGACCACCCTCTCGGCCGACTCCAGCCGCACCCTGATCGGTGACGACGAACACGGTTGGAGCGACCGCGGTATCTTCAATTTCGAAGGTGGCTGCTACGCAAAGATGATCAAGCTTTCGGCGCAGAACGAGCCCGAGATCTACGGCACTACCATGCGCTTCGGCACCGTGCTGGAGAATGTCACCATGAAGGCCGACACCCGCCGCCTCGACCTGGATGACGGCTCGCTGACCGAGAACACCCGTGGCGCCTACCATATCAGCGCCATTCCGAACGCCACCCTGGACGGTCTCGGCGACCATCCCGATACTATTCTGATGCTCACGGCGGACGCCTTTGGCGTGCTGCCGCCGGTCTCGCGCCTCGACTCCGCCCAGGCGATGTATCACTTCATCTCCGGTTACACCGCCCGCGTCGCCGGCACCGAAAAGGGGGTCACCGAGCCCTCGCCTGTCTTCAGCGCCTGCTACGGTGCTCCCTTCATGCCGCTGCATCCACAGCGCTACGCCCAACTGCTGGGCGATCGGATCGACAAGCACAATTCAAAAGTCTGGCTCATCAACACCGGCTGGACCGGTGGACCCTACGGCATCGGAAAGCGTGTGCCGATCCCATATACCCGGGCGATGGTCAATGCGGCGCTCGACGGCAAGCTCGACGATGTGCCGATGCGCAAGGATCCCATCTTCGGTGTAGAGATTCCTACAAAGGTGCCGGGCGTACCGGATGAGATGCTCTTCCCCCGGGATACCTGGAAGGATCAGGCGGCCTACGACTCCCAGGCCCTCAAGCTTGCCGGCATGTTCCAGGAGAACTTCAAAAAGTACGCCGATCAGGTCTCAGGCGAGATCCGCGCCGCAGCGCCCAAGGCGGGCTGATCCCAAGTCCACCCCTTGAGGCAGCGAAGCATTCGTTTATTGAGGGGTGGTCAATGCATAATCCGAGTGGTGGGGCAGGGCTCCACCCTATCCATTTGTCTGGTAGCGATAGGGTGAGGCCCTGCCTCACCTGTTGCTTTGGTCGGATTAATGATTTTCATACCTAAAACATAAGCAGTCCATGAACAAAGAGAAACGACAGGCCATTTTCGAACGCCTGCGCGCAGCCAATCCCAATCCCACCACCGAACTCAACTACAGTACCCCTTTTGAACTGTTGGTGGCGGTGACCCTCTCCGCACAGGCCACCGACCGGGGCGTCAACAAGGCCACCGATCAGCTCTTTCCAGTGGCGAACACACCGCAGGCACTCCTTGACCTTGGAGAGCAGGGCTTGAAGCGCTATATCAGGACCATCGGTCTCTTCAACACCAAGGCGAAGAACATTATTGCCGCCTGCCGCATGCTGATCGAAGAGCACGGCGGTGAGGTGCCGGAGGACCGCTCAGCCCTCGAGACCCTTCCCGGGGTCGGGCGCAAGACGGCCAATGTGGTGCTCAACACTGCATTCGGCCATCCCACCATGGCGGTGGATACCCATATCTTTCGGGTCGCCAACCGGACACGGCTCGCACCGGGCAAGACACCGTTGGCGGTGGAGAGAAAACTGCTGCGCTTCACGCCTAAGGCGTTCCTGCGGGATGCCCATCACTGGCTGATTCTGCACGGGCGCTACACTTGTATTGCGCGCAAGCCCCGTTGTGGCAGCTGTATCATCGAGGATCTGTGTGAATATCGAGAGAAGACCGAGTAGCCGGTGGGAGATTTGCAGTCTGGGGCATTCGAGAAAAGCAACCACAAGCAGAGGAGAGGGAGATGAAAATGATCATCAGAGCCCAAGGTTTGTTACTGATGTTACTGGCCTTCGGCGCTCAAGCCGAAACCGGCCTGGTCAACGTAGAGAGCGCATTCAGTGTGCCGGAAACCGCCGAGCGCTTTGCCACGGCTGCCGAGAAGGCCGGTTTGCAGATCTTCGCCCGCATCGACCATGCCGCCGGTGCGGCCAAGGTGGGCAAGGCGCTCAGACCGACCCTGCTGATCATCTTCGGCAGCCCCAAGGTAGGTACCGAGTTGATGAGCAGCGACCAGCGTGTCGGTATCGATCTGCCGTTAAAGGCCATGGCCTGGAAGGATGCCGAGGGCAAGGTTTGGTTGAGTTACAATGCCCCAGATTATCTCTTCGGGCGCTTTGCCATCGAGGACAGAGAGAAGGTGAAGGCAAATATCAGTGGCGCACTTGCCAAACTCTCCCGCGCCGCCACTCAACGCTAAGGGGCCAGCAGAAACATGTTCGGCAGTGATCGCAAGCAACTGCGCAAGACCTTCTTGGATGCCTGGCGCAAGCGCAGCGCCGGCGAAGTGATGACTCCGCTGGAGGAGGTGGTCTCCCAGGTGGTGGCGATGCATCCAGAGTACCACGCCCAGATGGAAAATTCCGACCAGGCCTTGGATAAGGATTATCTGCCGGAAGCGGGTGAATCCAATCCCTTTCTGCACATGGCAATGCACATCAGTCTGCAGGAACAGGTCGGTACGGACCGGCCGCCGGGTATCAGGCTGCTGTATCAACGACTTTGCCAGAAGATGGGCGATGGTCATCAAGCGGAACACCAACTGATGGAGTGTCTGGCGCAGATGTTATGGGAGGCGCAAGCCAACCAGCGCATGCCGGATGAGCAGGCCTATCTCGAGTGTATTCGCAGGATGGTGGGCTGATGGCTGAGTGGAAAGGCAACAGATGCGTCATCTGCCGGATCATGCGAGGCTTGGCCTTTGGCGGAATAGGAGCAGCCATTGGCGGCTATGGTTCAATGCTGTTCGGGGCGGGCAAAGACGAAGCAATCTATTTCGCCCTCTTCGGCGCCTTGGCATTGACCGCCTTCATGCAACGCAAGCGAGATAAATATTAACCCTTCAGCGCACCGTGACCTTTCCGGTCTTCGGGAATCAAAACAACATATCAAAAGCAATCAATTACTCCCTCCGAGATCATGGAAGAAGTCTGCCGTTGCGATAAAGCAGTCAAGATGTGTTACTCTAAGCAGAATACCTAACCCGAATATTTTATCCAGGAACGTGATGATCGTGCCGGGATCGTCGTTCAGATGCGGATTTGCGATTGAATCGA
>JASFJY010000153.1:0-7073 GCA_050119415.1 Chromatiales bacterium
TCGGCGAGGCGCTGACGGGCCTGTTCCCGCTGTCGCTCCAGGTCGTCCTTCTGGCGCAGGGCGTCGATGCCGAGGCGCTGGGCCTCCAGCTCCACCAGCTGCTCGCGCAGCTGTTTGCGGCGCTGCTCGGCCAGGGTGATCTCTTCGTTCAGTTCGGCTGCCCGCTCGCGCAGCCGCTGCTGGGTCTGCTTGGTCTCCAGGTAGGCGCTCTGGCGCTCCAGGTAGTCGTGGCGGGCCAGGGTGTAGTCGAGGGTGTTGAGGTCGAGCCAGTGTCCGATGTAGCCCTGGGCCTGGTTCGCCGCCCGCTGCAGCAGCTCGATCCCCTCCACCAGCCGGCGCGCCTCCTGCTCCATGCCGTGGATGGTCTTGAGCTGGCCGGAGACGGTGCGGATCGCTTCGCCCAGGTCGCGCCGCTCAAGGATCTCCTCGGCGACGAACTGGTTGATGCTGCTGACCGGCTTGTAGGCCATGAAGCGGGAGAAGGCGCGGGCCGCCGCCACCGCTTCGCGCTCGGTGACCTGTTCGCCACGCCCGCGCAGGGCGGCGTAGAGCCGACGCAGATAGCCCTTCTTGGTGTCGTAGCGCTCCACCGCCCGTTTGCCGAACTCGCCGGCCAGGCCGTGGGGCAGCTGTTCCAGGGGGATGACATGGCGTTCGCCCAGCTCGTCGCGCTGCAGGTGGTCGATACTGAGTTCCACATTGGGCAGGATGAAGAAGACCGCTTCATCCTGGCGCGCCACCGATTGGCTGCTGCCCTGTTCCAGATAGGCGCGCACCGCGATCAGGGCGGTCAGTGGGTTGGCGCTCTCGCCCTGGGTGGGGTGGAAGACGGCGGCCAGGTAGCCGTCGCTGGGATCGAGGCGGGCGTAGCTGCCGTCGTCGCAGCCGAGCACGTAGGAGGCCAGGGTGCGCACCCGCTTGCCGCCGCGTCCGCGCTGGGTGGTCTCGTCCTGCCCCGGGTTGAATTGGAAGAGGTTCTCGTGGGCGGCGGTCATCACTGTCTGGATGGCGTCGGCGGCGGTGGTCTTGCCGGAGCCGTTGCCGCCGGAGAGCAGGTTGATGGGGCCGAACTCGAACTCGCCGTTGGGCAGGTTGCCCCAGTTGACGTAGATGAAGTGTTTAAGAAACATCGGCGTCCTCCTCATCGGCCGCTTCCGCTGCTTCTTCCGGCAGGCCCTCCTGCAGCGCGGCCAGGGCTTCCTCGCCGACGAAGTCGACGATCATCGGGTGGATGCGCAGCCAGCTCTCGCCGCTTTCGATATCCTCCTCCTGACGGAAGTCGATGAGGCGCAGCTGCTTGAGGCGCTGGAACAGACGCCGGCGCTCGGTCACCTTGTCGGGCAGGGGGCGGCCGAGCAGGTTCTTCATGGCGATGCCGAGGGATTCGAAGGATTCTGCGACGAAGCCCTGTTCGTCGAGCTTGCCCTCGCGCAGGGCTTTGTCGTACTGCACCCGCAGCACCAGCAGCAGGGCCACCTCCTGCTGGGTCAGGCGCGCGCGCAGGCTGCCGGCGAAGGCCTGCCCGGCGGCCCCCTCCATGCCGGGGATCTGGGCGCCGGGGGGCAGCAGGCGCAGGTACTCGAAGCGGTGGTCGAGCTGCAGGCCGATGCCGAAGAGGTCGAGCAGCTCCCGCACCGGTTCCTCAATGCGTAGGAAGCGGTCGTAGAGCTCCCGCTCGGTCTGGCTCTCATCACGGCTGAGGATGCCGTAGTTGAGCAGCCGCACCAGCAGTTCGCGCAGTTCGTCGAGGGTGACGGCGCTGTTTTCAAGGCGCTGTTCCAGGTGGTTGTGCAGGGTCGGTTCCATTAGTTACGGTCTATTGATGTTATCTGATTGTCGGCTATGTGCCTGCTTGAGGTTCCTTATCCGTCGTTTGCTCTCGAGTGTGTTGTGTTCGCTTCGCTCAAGGTTGTTTTTTTGATTCCCTCACCTTAGGTCTCTCCCTGTATAGACTGGAGAGATTGCGCGTAGGTCGGGTTAGCGCAGCGTAACCCGACCTACAGCTCATCGTCGATCAACTCGATGGTGAATTCATCCATCGCCTCGTAGTAGTCGGTGCTGGCGCGCACGCCGGTTTCGCTGACCCGGAAGCGGTAGCCGCCCTGGGTGGCGGTACCGGCCTCGATCACATGGGCGGCTCGCAGCAGGTCGCGGGCGTCGCGCACCGGCAGGGTGGTGCTGCGCAGGGTGCGACCGCCCGCCAGGGTCTCCACAAGATACTCCCGCAGCTCCTGGTTGTTGAGGGCGAAGGCGCGCTCCAGGGCCTGCTCCACGAAGAGCCGGCGCAGGGCCCGCGGGTCGTCGGGCAGTTGCGCCTCGACCCGGCTGTTGACCCGGCGGCGGCTGCGCGGGCCGTGCAGGCGCAGGGTCTCGGGGTCGGCGAAGCCGACGTTGAGGGTGGCCAGGCGCTCTGCGGCGGCGGCGAGGCGGGCATCATACTCCCTGTCGTCGAGGCCGGCCAACTGGCGGCAGGCGACGAGGAAGCGGTTGCTGGCCGCGCCGCTGAAGGTGAGCTGGCGGATGATGATGTCGGCGCGCCGGGTGAAGCCGTGCAGGGCGCGGCGCAGGGCGGGCAGCATCACCTCGCAGGCGGCGTGCAGGCGGGCGTCGATGCCGTCGAGGATGTCGAGGTAGAGGGAACGCTCGGGCCGGCCGATCAGCTCCGGCGCGGCGCGGCGCAGTTCCCGCTCCGCCTGGGCCTTGAAGTTGCGCTGCTTGCGCCGCGCCTTGCCGATCAGTTTGGCGATTTCGTCGCGGTATTTCTCCACGCTGTCGGCGGAGAGGCGGATCGCCAGGTCGGGCATGAAGCGCTTCTCCATGAAGTCGAAGAACTCGTCGGCGGCCCGCTGCACCACCTGCTGCGCTTCCACGTCGCGCACCAGCTGGCGCTTGCGCTCGTCGAGTTCGGTGATGATGTCGGAGAAGTCGGAGACGATGCGCTCGGAGTATTCGTAGGCGTCGAGCAGGTCGTAGACCTCGCCCCGGTCGAGGAAGGCGCGCAGGGCGTTGCGGGTGTTGCGGGTATTGCGGTGACGGGTGCGGAAGCGCCCGCCGGCGGTCTCCACCATCGGTTGGGTGAAAAGGCGGCCGACCCGAGTGAAGGCGTAGCTGCTCTGCAGGGTGGCCTCGTCGGTCTGGCGTTCGATCCAGCCGTGCTCCAGCAGCAGGTTGAGGACCCAGTTTCCCTGCTCCCGCTCGCCCCGGGGCGCCTCCGCTTCGTCGTCGCCGTCGAGCAGGGGGGTGCGGGTGATCGCCTCGGCGAAGACCTCCAGCACCTGCTCCCGGTCGCAGATACGGCTGTAGTCGGCGTGGGTGGTGTAGAAGCGGGCGTAGAGGGCGCTCAGGCAGGCGACGACCTGTTCGCGGTATTTGCCCGTCAGGGGACGGAAGAAGTGGGGGTGGTCCTCGGTGAAGAACATCTGGTCTGCCGGCGATTCAAAGGCCAGAGTATATACACTTGGCCTCGATTTCTCATCAGCCCCGGGGGCGGTATGACCCTGTGGTTGGGGTAATGCTCAGCGCGGTGGCTGGCTGCCGCTGAGTATCCGCGGCCAGCGCTCATGCACCGCGTCTTCCAGCTCCGGCGTGATGGTCACCACGTAGATCCGGCGTTCGTGCTCCCAGCGGGCCACCAGTCCTTGGATCCACTTTCCCGGGGTGACGTCGAACCAGTGAGCGACACCCTCGATATCCTTTTCCATGAACTGGCTGACGGCGAGTTTGACCGGGATCGGCCGCCAGCGGTCCCAGCGTCCGCCATAGATTGCGTCGAGTCGAGCCCAGCCGCCCAACGGCAGTTTGCCCGCCTGGTTCTGGCGCCGGCCCCAGGGCAGCAGTTCGATGCCGCCCCGTTTCATCTTCACCGGCAGGGTGGCCTTGGGGTTGGGGAAGAGGGTCCGCACCTCCTGGCCGTCGATGATGTAGTAGACGCCGCCGCACATGGTTTAGCCTGCGGTAGGGTGCTGCAGAATCGTCTCCCTATGCCCGAACGGTTTCCAGGCAGGTGCGATCACATTGGGCATGTGGGAGCGTTCGAGCAGACGCATGGGGGCGACGGCGAATTCGCCGTAGCGCCGGTTGACGCTGTCCATCGCCTGGTTGAGGCGGTCGCGCCGCTGGTGGTCCGGCTCCAGGAAGTCGACCTGGTAGTCGGCGTAGCGGGGATCGAGGGCGGTCACCTGCACCTGGTGGCAGCCCTGGCCACCCCAGTGGTGGTCGAGAAAGTCCTGGCACAGGGCGAGGATGTCGGGGGCGTGGTCGGTGGGCGGATCGCAGCGGTATTTGCGGCTCAGATAACCCTCGTCGATACGCACCCCGATGTAGAAGTGACTGGCGCGAAAGTGGTGCTGGCGCAGGCGCGCGGCCACCTTGACCACCATGTGCAGCAGGAAGACCTCGATCACCGCCCGGTTCTTGGTGTCCGGCGGCATTACTTTGCCGTGGCCGATCGACTTGGGGTCCTCCACGCCGGTGTGCACCGGCTCGGGGTCGAGGCCCTGGGTCATGAGCCAGATGCGTCGCCCCGGGTTGCCGAAGCGGCGGCCGATCTCGCCGATGGGTAGGCGGCGCATGTCGCCGCAGCGCTGCACCCCCCGCTCCGCCAGGTAGCGGCCGATGCCGTTGGCGATGCCGCACAGCTCGGTGACCGGGATCTTCTCCAGGGTCTCGCGGGCGCGGCCCGGCGGGATCAGGGTGAGGCCGTTGGGTTTATGCAGTTTGGCGGCGTACTTGGCGGTGGTCTTGTCGCCGCTGGCGCCCACCGAGCAGAGCACGCCGCCGGAGGCCTCCAGCACTGTCTGCTTGACCAGCCGGGCGATGCGCTGTGGCGTGCCGAGCAGTCGCTGGCAGCGGCTGATGTCGAGAAAGGCCTCGTCCACCGAGAAGATCTCCAGGTCGGGGGTGATGTTGCCCAGCGCTTCCATGATGCGCGAGGAGACCTGGGCGTAGCGTTCCGGGTGGGCGGGCACCTGCAGGAAGCCGGGGCAGCGCCGCTGCGCCTCTTTCAGGCGCATGCCGGTGCGCACCCCGTAGGCCCGCGCCTCGTAGGAGCTGGTGATGATGCAGGTTCCCTGGGAGCCGTTGGTGATACCGATGGGACGCCCCTGCAGCTCCGGGTGGTCTACCTGCTCCACGCTGCAGAAGAAGGCGTTCATGTCCACCAGGATGATGGCGCGGGGCCAGTAGGCTTCGGGGTGGGTGTCGTCGTAGTGCATGATTGCGGGATAATTTGAATTTGCAATTGTGAGTTTTGGATGATTGAGGTGTTCGCGTCGCTCTCGGTGTTTTCTCCTCTCACTCTGTCCCTCTCCCGGGGGGGAGAGGGAACGCTCAGTTCGGATCAGGAGCCGGGCCGCTCCTGCACCCCCTCTCCATTAAGGAGAGGGGGTGGGGTGAAGGGGCAAAGCGCCCGCAGCGCGCGCCTCGACAATTCAAAACTAATTCACCGGTAGCGCCTCAGTTGGCACGCCAGCACCCCCTGGATGCGCACTCGCTTCGCCGCATAGGTGAGGGGGGGCATCTCCGGGTTTTCGGCGATCAGCTTGATGCGGCCGCTCTTGAGGCGCCTGAGACGCTTCAGGGTGGCCTCCTCGTTGTCGATCAGGGCCACCACGATGGCGCCGTTGTCGGCGGTGTCGCAGCGCTCGATCACCACCAGGTCGCCGTCGAGGATGCCGGCGTCGATCATGGAATCCCCCTTCACCTGCAGGGCGTAGCGGTTGGGGCCGAACAGGTCGTTCAGCTCGAGGCGCTCCTGGCCGGTGATCGCCTCGATGGGCCGGCCCGCCGCGATGCGGCCCAGCAGGGGCAGGCTGGTTTTCGAGAGTTCCTCCTCGTCGACCAGCTCGATGCCGCGCTTGCGTCCGGGGATCAGGCGGATGCGTCCCGCATCGGCCAGTGCCTGCACGTGGCGGTGGGCGGTGCCCTTGGAGGTGATACCGATGCCCTCGGCGATCTCGATCAGCGAGGGAGCGTAGCCCCGCCGCTTGAGGTAGCGGCGAATGAAGGTCAGGGTCCTGTCCTGAGTGGGGGTTAGCATAAGAATTCTCCTAATGTTCCTTATAAGGGGGCCTTTAGAGTATAGAACATTTGGAGAACTGTAAACAGAATTTTGAATTTTATTTGTAAATTGCGGTGTTTTCGCTGCCTCACGGCTTATGTCCAACCGGTTGAGCGCGCAATGCACACATCAATTCGTAAATCAAAATCCACCATTCAAAATTAAATAAGGTTTTTTGTAATTGATCGAGAAACTCTCTATATTTGCATGATAATAATAAAGATATTTTGAGGGAGTGCCATGCCAAACCGGATTCTGCAGCGTCTCGCTCTGATGCTCGCCATCGTTATGCTCACCAGCTGGGGCGTGATTCTGATCGTCGATCCTTTTCTGGTGTCGGCCTATTTCACCGCGGAGCCGGTCAATCAGGCCTTTGCCGGGATGATGGGCGCGGCACTGCTGGGATTGGCGATCATCTCCCTGGCCGGTACCACGAAATGGCTGGCAACGCATCGCGCCCTGGGAGTCGCGATGGCCATCCTGGTGGCGGAGGCCGCCTATCTGATGCTGGGGGCCGGCGTTATGCTGGTGACCATGCCGACCACCCTCAGTCTGGTGACCGCCGCGGCCGTGGCGTTTTTCCTGTTGATCAATTGATGGGCGCGTTTTTCGCCATGCCGGATATTGCATCCATAAGTCGTTGCCCTGTCTTGACGGGACTCTCTAGCCCGAATGTTTCATACGGGAACGGGATGAACGTCGTCGTTCAAATGCGGATTTACGAATGAGTCTATCCTTCGGTCCGTAAACGGCACTTCCCTGTGCCACGCCTCAATAGGCGTAGGTCGGGTTAGCGCAGCGTAACCCGACAATGGGTGGATGAATGCCCCCTCTTTCGTCGGGTTACGCTGCGCTAACCCGACCTACATCTGAGTAAGAAACCGCTTGATACGCTCCACCTCTCGGGGAGCTTCTGCGGATCGGGGCGAAAAGCGCACGTAATCGCCCGTTATTGCGAAGCTTTTCAACGCAGGGCCGGGGCATTTTAGCCGTCACGCGCCGAATCATGATTTGA
>JASFJY010000154.1:0-7054 GCA_050119415.1 Chromatiales bacterium
CTGCTTTTCAAGCCGACCGGCATCGTCGTAGTGGTTGACGGTCTTTCGCCCGTCGGGATCGGTGGTGCTCTTCAGGTTGCCGGCCGGGTCGTAGGTGTAGCTGATGGTCTGCCCACCGGGGTGGATCTCGCTGGTCTTGCGGTCTGCCTTGTCGTAGGTGTAGGTGGTGGTGTGGGTGTTGGGATCGGTGACCGTGAGCAGGTTATCCCGGTTGTCGTAGCTAAAGCTGGTGCTTTGGTTCAGCGGGTCGATGATCTCGATCAGGCGGTTCAGCGCGTCGTAGCGGTATTGCGTGACCCGATTTTCCGCATCGACAGTCTCGATCTTGTTGCCTACCAGGTCATACTTCGTGACGGTGACCGCTGTGCCGCCATCCAGGTGGTCGATGGTCTGGGTGCGCCGGTTGCGCTTGTCGTAGTCGTAGGTCTGCAGGTAGGTCGGGTGCTGGGTGCGGTTGAGCTGGCCCGGGTAGGTGGTGGTGCCGTTGAGCCCGCCGCCCTCGCTCGTCTTCTCGCCATAACCCAGGGTGGTGGTGTTGCCCGCGGCGTCCTGCTGGCTGATCATCCGTCCTCTCAGGTCGTAGACGATTGTCTGGGTATTGCCCAGCGGATCGGTTATGCTCGTCAGTTGGCCCGCTAGGTCGTAACCCATTTGGGTGGCATGGCTTAAGGGGTCGGTAACGCTGATCCGTTGGTTGTTGATGTTGTAAGCGTACTCGGTGGTATTTTCACGCGCGTCGGTGACGCTCTTCAGATTGCCCAGACCGTCATAGGTCATTTTGGTGGTGTGGGTGAGCGGATCGGTCTGACTCAGCCGGTTGCCCGCATTGTCGTAGGTATAGTCCCAGTCCTTTTCGTTGGGGTCGGTGCGGCTCACCACCGCGCCCCAGGTGTTGTGGGTGAAGCGGGTCACGCCCCCTTCCGGGCCAGTGATCTGGTTGAGATTGCCGCTGTCGTCGTAGCCGTAGGTGGTAATCGCCTCCTCGGTGTTGTCATCGCCCAACCGGCGCTTTTCGATCAGTTGCCCCTCGTCGTTGTAGAGGTAGGTCGTGGCGCGCTCCACATCCGTCTCGACCGCTTCTGTCTTTTGCTTGAGCTTGCCGTCGTCATAGTAGCTGTATTGGGTGACCCGACCCAGCTCGTCCACTGCTTCGGTGACCAGATTCGTGGCGGGCTTGTATTTTTTGCTGATGCTGCTGCCATCCGGGTAGGTCACTTTGACCTGATTAAACCATGCGTCATACTCTTCGACGGTCTCCAGGCCGCGCTGATCGAAAACATGATAGGTACGGGTCTCCGACTCGATCGTCTGGGTGTAAACCTCTATGTTGTTGATGACCTTGCGGATCAGGTTTCTATCTTTGTCGTACCACTTTTCGGTGACACTCCCCAGGGGGTTTTTGACCTGGATGTAGATCTCCTTGCGGGTCTTGTCGTAGTCGTAGCCATAGCGGGTGACGCGCTGGGTGCCGTCGGTGTCGATCAATGTTTCACTGCTGATCCGGCCATTGCTGGCGTAGCCGAGCGCCTTGACGCGGCCCTCCTGATTGGTGATGCGCACCAACCGGTCGTTTTCGTAAGCAAATTGTGTGAGGTTGCCACGCACATCGACAACCTCTGTCAGCAGCTCGCCGCTGTAGCGGTATTCCACACCACGCCCGGTGTTGTCCTTCACCGTCTGGAGCTTGCCGTCATCCGTGTAGGTGTAGGTCAACAGGGGGTTGCCCGCGCGGTCATCGATACGCACCAGGCGGTCTTCGCTATCGTAGACGAAGCTCGCCGTCACGCCCGTGCGGTCGCCGTAACGGTCGATCTTGGCGATGGCGCCAAGCTCCGTGCGTTTGAGATATTCGATCCAATCTCCTGCCAGGCTCTCCCAGCGGATGGGGAACAGGGCTTCCGCTGCGCTATCCGTCGCCTCCCCGGCCACTTCGCCTTCACGAATAATCCATTGATCCTGCTTGCCCTCCCTCTGGTAGGTGATGCGTTTGTGGTAGCCGGTTTGGCCGTCGGACAGTGTCAGTGTGCTGGTGCTCTGCGAGTTGTGGGCATAACTTTCATCGCCTCGGGTTATGGCGCTGATGTCGTAACCACTGTCTTCGGTCTCCAGCACACTGTAACTCAGCGTCAGGGGCGCCCATCCGTAATTGAAAACCCAGCTGCCATTGTTCCAGCTACGGGTAATGCTGACACTGCCCCCCAGGGTCTTGACCTTGAGATCGAGCGCGTCATAGGCATACTTTCCGTTGATCAGATTGATGCCCGCCAGGCTGATGTGACTGATCGTCAACAGGCAGATCGCGGCAAGCCCGTGTGCAAGGCACTTCGTTAACATCGTGTAATTTCCTTTTTCCATCTTTTGCATCTGTTACAGCGCCGTTACCAGCCTGAGCCTCCTCCGTATCCACTGCCGCCGCCATTCGCTTGGTTCCTTGGAACACAGCTTCCTGGGGCTGGGCAGACTCCTCCGCCACCTTTTACAATTTCATCCGGTCCACAAGGCGGCGGAACGTTGCAGCACTTGGACTTGCAAATCGGACAATCGATACATCGCGCACTCGGCAACGAGTCATAGGTCGCCGTACCGCTTGTCGATACACCCCCATTACCCCCGGCGTCCCAGCTCCAGGCGTTTCTATCGCTGCTTGATGTACCATCACTGGAACCGCCACAGGCACTCGCACTGACCGGATAGGTCCAGGAGTGGGAGCTGGAGCCGTTGGTGGTATCCCCGTTGGCGCAGGTGTAGCAATAGTTCGCCCTGGCCGAGGTCACGTAGCCCACACAACCGCCGCCGCTCGCGGTGCCATCGGGTGAGAGGGAGGTGAGCGCGGTGATCCGGTAGGGGATCAGGATGCTCTCTTTCGCTTCCAGCGACTCCGGCAGTTTCGCCAGGAACTCGTACTGGAAGTAGGCGTCGCTGCCCGGGAAGGACAACTCTAGCTCGTCGGCCCGGATCAGTCCGTAGTTGGTCAGGCGCAGCTCGCCGTAGTAGACATCGCCCACGTCCATCTCCGGCAGCGTGGTGCTGGTGGGTTCGAGCACCACCACGGCGGCCGGCACATCGGTCTCGAAGATGGCTTGCAGGGTGATCTCGTACTTGTCCTCGATGGTGATCTCGGTCACCGACCATTCGACGGTGATGAGGTTGAAGTCGAGGAAGATCTCCTGCGCGGCGGTCACACCCGGTTTGACGGTGAGACGCCCCGTCAGGTCTTCGTGGTTGGTCGCGCTGATTCGATAGCGGTAGCGGCCCGCCGACAGGCCGCTGATCAGCGCCTCGCCGTAGCTGTCGGTGGTGGCCGTCTCTTCAATACTCAGCACCGCCTCGTTCTGGATGCGGATGCGCGCGCCGGCCAGGCCTTGAATCAGCTCATCGTTCTCATCGAGGGTGGCGGTGTAGATGTCCGATACCTTGAACAGGACGTTGCCTATTCCCGACTGGGTCACCGCCACATAGATATTGATGTCGGTGGTCGCGTAGTTGCTGCTCTCGACCCGCAGCTTGAAGCTGTAGGGGCCCTCGCTCACCGTGTCGGGCGGATTGGCGCTCAACTGGATCTGCTTGGTGGCGCCGACGCCCAGGTTGCCCTGGTCCTGGGGCGACATGAGGTAGATCCAGTCCGGCGGTGTGGCATCGTCTTCACTCAACAGGGTGACGCTGATATCGGTGAGGTCGGCTAGCCCCCGGTTCTCCAGGGTGATGGTCTCGTTGACGCTGTCATCCTGGGCCACGCCGGTCTCGAGGTAGTTGGGTGTGAAGTAGAGCGCCGGTTCGGCCTCGGAGAATTGGTACTCCAGGGTGATGATGGCCAGCGGATCGGTGTCGCTCTCGTCGCTCATCACCTGCAGCACGAGGCTGCCGGTCAGCTCGGCGGTGTTGTCGCCGCTGATGGTGAAGGGGAGCACCCCGCTACGCTCGGCCTGTAGATCCAACGCATCGCCCAGGGTCAGGGTGATACCGGTGGGGAAGACACCCCCGCTCTGCTCGGCCGCTTCGTAGACCAGGCGCAGGTTGGTTGCCGTGGTGTCCTCCCCTGTGGTGGCCGTGATGACCTCAAAACTCTGCTCATAGTTCTTCGGCAGACTGAGCTGCAGGGTGGTCGGCTTGATCAGTACCCGGTTGATGGTGAACTGCCCCTGACCCGGGCGCGCCAGGATATCGGGATGGATGGCCGAGACGCTAAAAATGCCCGACTCGGCCGCCAGCGGTTCGAAGGTGTACTGATAGCCGCCGCTGGTGTCGGTGGTCACCTCGGTCTCGCGCTCGAAACCGTTGGCCAGGATCACCAGCTTCACCGGCACCATCGCCAGCGCCTCGCCCGTCTCGCGATCCAGGGCCTGACCGCTGATCACGATCGGCTCATCGCCATAGCTGCTCGCCGGGGTGATGCTCTCGATGCTGGCGGTGTAGGCGGTGTCGCTCAAGACAGCGTCCTGACTCGTGCCCAGCCCGGCAATGGCCACATGATCGGCCTGCCCCAGGTGGTAGTGGAGCTGGTCGATCTGCAACACGACCCTGACCAGATCCGGCGCGCTCTCGGGGATCGCCAAGGCGAACCACGCGGAGGTGAAACGCTCTCCCGCTTCGATGCGGGCCACGCTCTGGCCGCTGCTCAGGGTCACCACACCCTCGCCTACCTGCTGTTGGAAGGGGGCGGTGGCCAGTACGTTGCCGTCCAAGTCCTCGAGCAGGAGGCTGATCTCCGAGGATGCTGCACTGCCCAGGGCGGTGATGATCTCGGTGACCACCTCGCTGGTGTTCTCCAGGCTGAAGCGGATCTGCCCGTCGGTGCCCCGGGTCAGCTCCTGGGTCTCCACCTGGGCTAGCAGGGCGGCCTCGCCCACCGTGATTTCGCCGTTCTCCACGAGCTCGGCCGTTTCGCCGGTGTCGGCGCTGACCGCGATCGTTGTCTGAAGGGCGGCGTTGTCGGGCAGGCTGTCGAAGCCGCCGATGATCAGTTCGACCCTGCGACTCTCGCCGGCGGCCAACTCGAAGTCGGATGAGCTGTGGGGGTTACCCTCCACATCCACCTTGAGCACCACGCCGCTGACCAGGGAATCGCTCAGGTTGGCGACTTCATAGCCAACCTGGTTCATGATGCCGCGCTTGATGCCCGCCTCGGAGACGGGGCTCACTTCGATCAGGGGCAGCTCGACGCTTCTGCCGACGCTCTCCACAGCGTTGCTGTCGACAGCGGTTACCGTGTAGCGCCTAACCGTGTTGGTGTAGGCCTGATCGGTGTAGCTGGTAACCGTCATCAGGCCGTCGTTCAGCGCTGTGGCGCTGTCGTCCAGATAGAGGTTGTAACCGACGATGGCGCTGCTGTTGTGGCTCCAGCTGATCTCCGGGTAACCGCCGTCGATCTGGCTGACTTCAAGCGTGGCCACCGGCAGCAGCTCCACGTTGAGGTAAGCGGAGTCGGAGGGCGCCGATTCGTTGCCCACCGCGTCGACAGCGGTGACCGCATAGACCGATTCACTCTCATCGGGCGCGGTGTCGATGTAGCCCAGCACGCCGCTGCTGTCGGGGACGATGTTGGTCTGAATCGGGGTCAGGCCGGTCAGGTCGATCAGGCTGGTGCCGCTGGCGCGGTAGAGGTTGTAGCTCAGCTCTTCGGTAGTGTCCGTGGGGGCGTCCCACAAGGCCTTGATGCCGGCGCCCACCAGTTCCAGGGTGAGGTTTTGCGGCGGCTCGGAGGCCAGGCTGTCAGCGCTGACGGTGACCGTATCGCTCTGGCCGCTGATGCTCTCCTCGGCGTTGGCTTGGCGCACGCTGGCGACGCTGTAGCTGTAGTCGCCGTCGACCAGGCCTTCATCGGTAAAACTGATGTCGGTGACGCGGCTGTAGGCGCTCAGCTCGGTCTCATCCGGCGCCTGGCGATAGAGCTGGTATTCGGCGGCGTCCTCCACCGCTTGCCACTGCAGTTCGATGCTGCCACCGGGCAGCGCGCCGGCGCTTAAGCCCGTGGGCACGTCAAGGGGCGGCAGGTCACCTTGGTAGACCTGGTAGCTGTTGTTCGCATTGATGGTGTTGCCGACGGTATCGAGATCGTCCTGGGCGGTGAACTCAAAGCTCAAGGTTTCCACTTCGCTCAATCCGGCGTCGGCGGGCAGCTGGAAGCTGCCACGCCAGACCAGGGTGTCGGTCTGGAACAGGTTGTCGATGGCGGTGGCGGTACGGTCCGTACCGGAGAGCAGGTAGTTCATCTCCGGCGAGGTGCCGCTCTTGACCGCTTGGTCGAGGGTAAACTCCAGGTTGACGTCGACCGGCTCGCTCTCGTCGTTCTTGATCGGCGAGGCGGGCGCCACGATCATCGCCGTGATGGCGGGCCCCGCGGTGTCGATGAGGATGCTGCCACCCTGCTCGATCTCGTTGCCCCGGTTGCCTACCTTGTCGCGGGCGGAGAAAACCGCATAGGCGGTGCCGCTGGGCGTGGTGTCGGTGATCTCGAAGGCGCCGCTGTAGAGGAGATCCGAGGTCTGACTCAGGGAGACGCTGATCGGCACCCCGCCTGAGGGCGTGATGCTCAGGAACGGCGTGGTCAGCAGCGGTTCGCTCACCTCCACAACTACATCCACCTGTCCGGCGGCCATGCGACCGCTGGCCGCGTCGTAATTGCCATAGGGGGTATAGTCGATGCTCACCGCACTGGGCAACAGGCTGTCGGCCTCGGCGCTGCTCTCATTGGAGGGCTGGCTGGCGGTGCCCACCTCGTTCAGGGCAACCACGCGATAGTAGAAGAGCCCCTCCTCCAGTGGCAGATCGGCGAATCGGTTGACGCTCACCGGACTGCTGTTTGCCTGGACCGCTTCGCTGATGTCGCTGAAGGATTGGCTGGCGCGGTAGACATCGTAGCTGACCACCCGCTCGTCCGACGAGAGGTTCCAGGTCAGCAGTACCTGCCCTTCGCTCTGCGACTGGGCGCTGAGGCCGACCGGGGTGTCGGGCACGCTGGTGTCCAGGGTGACGGTGAGCGCGTCGCTGACGGGGCCTGTGCCGCCCCGGTTCTCGGCGCTGGCGGTGATCAGATTGTCTCCTTCATTGAGGCTTA
>JASFJY010000155.1:0-7021 GCA_050119415.1 Chromatiales bacterium
AACAAGGTTAAGAGCTTCGATGGCTGGTCCGAGAGCATTCGACCTCCCCCTCTCAGTATATTGGGTATGGGTTACACGGCGGGAAAAAAGCCCGGGAGACAAGCTTGGTCTGGTTGCCAAGGGTGCTCCGTGTAGACAATAACTGAGAGGTTCTTCATGAAACGCTTCGCCGCATTAATACTTGCTCTTTCACTCAGCCCGGCTGCCTTCGCCGCCGACTCCTTCAAGATCTGCTGGTCGATCTATGTCGGCTGGATGCCCTGGGCCTATGGGGCAGAGCGGGGCATAGTGAAAAAATGGGGGGATAAGTACGGTATCGATATCGAGGTGGTACAGATCAACGACTACATCGAATCGATCAACCAATACACCGCCGGGGAGTTCGACGCCTGTACCATGACCAACATGGATGCCTTGACCATCCCCGCGGTGGGGGGGATCGATAGCGAGGCGGTGATTGTCGGCGACTTCTCCAACGGCAACGACGGCATCATCATAAAGAAGGGTGATTCGGTGAAGGCGCTCAAGGGCCGCACCGTCAACCTGGTGGAACTTTCGGTGTCCCACTATCTGCTGGCCCGCGCCCTCGACATGAACGGCCTGTCGGAGCGGGACGTCAAGCTGGTCAACACCAGCGACGCGGATATCGCCGCGCTTTTTGTCTCTGATGAGAATGGCGCCGCCGTGACCTGGAACCCGCCGTTGATGCAGGCGAGAAATGCCGAGGGCGCCAAGCTGGTCTTCGACTCCTCCCAGATCCCCGGTGAGATCATCGACATGATGGTGGTGCGCAGCGACGCCTCCGACAAGCTCAAACAGGCCCTGGTCGGCGCCTGGTACGAGACCCTGGCGGTGATCACCGGCAAGGACGCGCAAGCGGTCCAGGCCATCGAATACATGGCCAACGCCTCGGGGGCGACGGTGGCCGAGTTCAAGGCCCAGCTTGCCACTACCGCCATGTTCTACACCCCGGGCGAGGCGGTGGAATTCGTTGCCTCGCAAAAGCCGAAAGAGACCATGGAGCATGTGCGCCGGTTCTCCTTCGACAAGGGGCTCTTCGGCGAAATGGCCGACTCCCCCGACTTTGTCGGTATTGCCTTCGATGACGGTCAGGTGCTCGGGGACAAGGGCAACGTCAAGCTGCGCTTCACGGCCAAATGGATGAAGGGCGGTCAGTAACCAGGGCTGATGAACAGACTCTTCGGTATTCATGCCCGCCCCGAGGGCTGGTTGAAGTGGTTGTTGGCGGCGCTGCCCTTTGTGCTGCTGCTGGGGATCTATCTCACCGCCTCGGAGATGCGCCAGCGGGAGAATCCCAGTGACAAGCTGCTGCCGGGCTTCGCTCAGATGGCCCAGGCGATGGAGCGTATGGCATTCACCGAGGACCGGCGCAGCGGCAAGTATCTGATGCTGGCCGACACCCTGGCCAGTCTGCAACGGCTACTCATCGGCCTCTCGTTAGCGGCGCTGACCGGCCTGCTGCTTGGCCTCAACATGGGGCTCTTTCCGGGTATGGACCGGGGGTTCAATCCCTTCATCACCTTCTTCTCCATGATACCGCCGCTGGCCATACTGCCGATTTTGTTCATCAGCTTCGGCGTCGACGAACTGGCCAAGGTGATGTTGATCTTTATCGGCACCTTTCCGCTGATCAGCCGCGATATCCGTCTGGCAGTGCGCCACATCCCCAAAGAGCAGATCACCAAAGCGCTCACCCTGGGGGCCTCCCAGCTGGAGATCGCCTACCGTATCCTGCTGCCCCAGGTGATGCCACGATTGCTGGTGGCGGTGCGGCTCTCCCTTGGCGCCGCCTGGCTCTTTCTTATCGCCTCCGAGGCGATCGCGGCCGACGAGGGTCTGGGTTACCGGATCTTTTTGGTGCGCCGCTACCTGGCGATGGATGTGATCCTGCCCTATGTGCTCTGGATTACCTTCCTTGGCTTTCTGCTCGACTGGCTGTTGCGCCAGGCGGAGCGCCGTTTCTTCCCCTGGTATCGCGGCGAGGAGGGCTGATGTCGCAACAAGGCCGCTATCTGCTGATCGATGACCTCTACAAGCGCTACGGTAGCAAGCTGGTGCTCGACAACATCGATCTGGCGGTGGACAAAGGGGAGCTCTGCATGCTGGTCGGCCCCAGCGGTTGCGGCAAATCGACCCTGTTGCGCATCCTGGTGGGCGAAGAGCAGCAGAGCGAGGGCCGGGTGTTGCTCGATGGTAAGCACCTGGGCGCGCCCGACCAGCGCCGTGGCATCGTGTTTCAGCGCTACTCCCTGTTTCCCCATCTGAGCGTGCTCGACAATGTGACCCTGGGGCTGCGTCTGGGAGGTCGCCCAGGTTCGCAGGGATTGAGCAGGAAGGAGATCGAGGAAGAGGCCTACGGTTATCTGCAGCGGGTTCGCCTCGAAGCGCACGGGCACAAGTATCCGCATGAACTCTCGGGCGGCATGCAGCAACGGGTGGCCATTGCCCAATCCCTGATCATGAAGCCCAAACTGTTGTTGATGGACGAGCCCTTCGGCGCGTTGGATCCCGACACCCGGGAGGATCTTCAGCTGTTTCTGATCGAACTCTGGGAAGAGCAGCGGATGACCGTCTTTTTCATCACCCACGATCTGGAAGAGGCCGCTTTTCTCGGCACTCGAATGCTGGTGCTGTCACAATACTATCGGGACGACCGGGGCGACGCTCCCGACTTGAATCGCGGCTCGAAGATCGTTGCCGACCACGCCCTGCCACGCTACATGAGCAGCACTCAGGTGAAACGCTCAGCCGAGTTCGGCGAGCTGATTCAGCAGGTGCGGGAAGAGGGGTTCAATCCCGAATATCTGCAACATGCCAAGGCGTTCAACCTCACCCATCCCAACGCCTACCAGACCCTGACGGAGCAGGAGTCCAACGGACAGTGAGCAGCATGCCGCATCGATCTGTTTTTAGGGGATGGTCCGTTTTTTCAATGAAGGAATAAAGTATGCAAAACCCCGCAACGCCAAGCTGGCGAGACTGGATAGTCCCGATTGATGACGATGCGATGACGTTGAGGCAGGCGCTCGATGCCTCGGTACATCTGAAAGCAGCACAAGAGGATATACCGCTCATTATCCAGTTGGTGGAAAATCCGAAATTCGATATTCCGGGAATAGACCTGTTCAATGGCGCGGTAGATCTGCAGACGCACGACTGCATTCATGTCATGTTAGGTCGCGGCATGCTGCCAAAGGATGAGGCCTTCGTCATCGGCTTTACCATGGGGAGTAGCAATCGGGTTACGCAAACTGAAGAGTGGCTCTTCGGGCTGGCATCTAAATATCTTTACCCGGGACCCTATAAATTCACTGATGACGATATAGCGGTCTTCAAGGATGCCGTCAGGCTTGGCTATATATCCGATTGTAAGCCGCTGTCTGAAATTGACTATGGGCAATTCATGGATCTCCCGCTCAAGGCGGCTCGAGAGGAAATGGGGCTGGAAGTGCCCTTATTGAAGGCCTACTATCAAATAGAGGCAAAGCGACATCCTGCGGATAAGGCGAGCAAAAGGCTCGTTGGCTATGCGCCGGTCGGTAAATCTGCGGAATAGATAGCGCTTAACAGAGTGCCGGTAATGGAAACCATCGTACTCATTGAAGAGGAAACCTCGATTGCCGGCATGGTGCTATATGCTCTGCGTAGCGAGGGCATCGCCAGGCTGAAGTCACTGCTGTCCCCCATAGTTTGCTCTGCAATCCTGATACCCTTTGTATTACCAGGCCTTGTAGGAGCCCGCTCCCGCGGGCGATAAATTCTTTCGATTCCCTATCGCCCAGGGGACTGGGCTCCTACATATAGGATCGAACCAATAAGACTCACTGCCGCCTCTCTGTACAAAGTGTAACCGACCTATGCTGAACGCGCCCTTGCGCCGGTCTCGCCATCCAGCTGCGGTATTTGCTCAATCATCAATAGCTCGCTATTGATTCAATCGCAAATCCGCATCTGAACAGCGATCTCGGCGCGATTATCGCGTTCCCGGATGAAACATTCGAGCTAGTTCAATTGATTCATGAGTCACCATGTCACCGGAGAAAAAAAAGCCCGCAAATGCGGGCTCTTTTGAGGTCGAAGATGGATCGCCTTACTATTATTTGTTGGCGATCTCCTCAAGTTGCTTGGCCGGAATGACCTGGCCGTTGAGCGCGGCATCCGCGGCGCTGCGGCCGAAGGCCACGCTCATCAGGGTGGAGTAGTAGACCACCGGCATCTTGAACTTGGTGCCGTAGGTCTCGTTGATGTTGTCCTGGTAGATCTCCACGTTGGCCTGGCACAGCGGGCAGGGGGTGACGATCATGTCGGCACCGTTGTCGTAGGCCGCCTCGATGATGCCCTTGATCATCTCCTGGGATTTCTCCGGTTCGGAGAAGGCGAGCGCCCCGCCGCAGCACTGCACCTTCTTTTCATAGCCGGGGATCGACTCGGCGCCCACGGCTTCGACCATCTTGTCCAGATACTGGGGGTTCTCGAAGGACTCGCCGGCAATGCCGAAGGGGCGGTTGGTCTGACAGCCCACGTAGCCGGCGATCTTGAGGCCCTCCAGGGGCTTCTTCACTTTCGACTTGATGGTGTCGAAGCCGATGTCCTCCACCAGCACCTCCACCATATGGCGCACGCCGGCCTCGCCCTGATACTTCAGGCCGGCCTCGGAGAGGGCGGCGTTGGCGTCCTTGAACATCTGCTCGTCTTCGTGCAGGCGCTCCTTGGTCTCGCGGGTGGAGAGCCAGCAGGCGGCGCAGGTTGCGACGATCTCCTGGCCGGGGTTGTGCTCCTCGGAGAGCGCGATGTTGCGCGCGGAGAGCGCCAGACGGGGCAGCTCGCCGCCGCCGCCGTAGCCGATGGAGGCGCCGCAGCAGTTCCAGTCGGGGATCTCGTTGAGCTGGATGTCCAGCTCTTCGCACATGGTCTGGGCGGAGAGCAGGTAGTTGGACGAGGTGGCGCCCTTCTGTGAGGAGCAGCCGGGGTAGAATGAGAGTTCTATCTTAGCCATGTCGGTGGTTCCTCACTTGAAATCCTTAAGCTTGCCTTCTTCGATCTCCTGCGCCTTCTTCACCATCTTGTAGAAGCCGGAGAGATCCTTGATGCTGTGACCACCGAAGAACTCCATTGCGTTCATGCGCTTGGCCTTCATCATGTTCTGGCCCAGTTTCTGGTTGGCCATGGCGTTCTTGACGCCCTGACCGAAGCCGTCCTTGAAGTACATGGAGAGCCCCAGCTTGAGCTCGTTGACGCGGCCCTTCTTCATCAGGTTGTCCCAGAAGATCTGCGAGAACTCGGCGGTGGGCTGCTTCTTCTGGGTCAGGCCCAGGCGCTTGGAGTAGACCGCCAGGCCGTGCATGATGTGGGTGATCGGCAGGCCGCGGGGGCAGCGGGAGATGCAGTTGTAGCAGGAGGTGCACATCCACATGGAGTCGCTGCTCAGCACCTCCTCGCGCTTGCCGGCGCGGATCATCATGAAGATCTCCTGCGGCGGGTGCTCCCAGTGCTTACCCAGCGGGCAGGAGCCAGAGCAGACGCCGCACTGCATGCACATCTTGACCCATTCGCCCTCCTCCACATTCGCCTCAACCTCCTTGAGGAAGTTGCTGCGATACTTTTCAATCATTGCGGTATTCAGTTCACTCATTGTCTATCCCCTCAGAACTTGAACGGGCTCATGCCGATCTTCTCCACGGTCTCCGCCATGTCGTTGATCAGCTGGGGAGCGCGCTCCACGTCGGTAATGGCAACTTCGTAGAGCTGGACCCGTTCCGGTTCCAGGTTCAACGAGTCGAGGGTGTCTCCCACCTTGCTCATACGCTCGGCGGCCATGGCCGATCCGCGTACGAAGTGGCACTGGTAGTCGTCGTCGCGCCGGCAGCCCATCATGACGATGCCGTCATAGCCGCTGTTGAGCGCATCGGTGACCCAGGAGAGGCTCACCGAGCCGAGGCAGCGCACCGGCACCACGCGGGCCCAGGGATTGATCTCCACGCCGGCCTGGGCTGCCTGGTCGAGGGCCGGGTAGGCGTCGTTCTCGCAGGCCAGCACGAGGATGCGCGGCTTTTCGTCGAATTCGTCGGGCATGTCGCAGTTCTTGATCTGCTGGTTGACCGTCTCCACCGAGTAGTTCTCGAAGGAGATGACGCGCACCGGGCAGGCACCCATGCAGGTCCCGCAGCGACGGCAGCGGGACTCGTTGAACATAGGATAGCCTTCCTTGTCCTCGTTGATGGCGCCGAAGGGGCACTCCACGGTGCAGCGCTTGCACTGGGTGCAGCCCTCCTTGCGGAAGATGGGGAAGGAGAGGTCGCCGGAGCGGGGGTGGGCGGCGCGTCCGAGGGCCGCGTTTTCCGCCGCCTGAATCGCCTTCAGCGCGGCGCCGGTGGCATCGTCGCGGGCCTGCTGCACGTCCATGGGGCGGCGCAGGGGGCCGGCGGCGTAGATGCCGGTACGGCGGCTCTCATAGGGGAAGCAGATGAAGTGAGAGTCGGTGAAGCCGTGTTTCAGGTGCGGCAGGTCGGTACCCTGACGATACTGCAGGTTGAGGATCGAGGGCGGGGCGTTCTCCAGCGCCGCCTGGGCCTTGGCCTTTTCCTCCTCGTTTTCCGCCTCGTCCACCATCAGCTGGGCGTAAGGATCGGGACCGGAGTTGGGCTCCATGCCGGTGGCCAGCACCACCAGGTCGCAGGCCATCTCGGTCTGCTCGTTGAGGATCTTGTCCTCGAATTTGACTGTCAGGCTGCCGCCCGGCACCACTTCGGAGGCGATGCCCTTGGAGAAGGTGATCATCGCCTGCTGGCCGGCGCGGTAGAAGTCCTCGCCGCCGGCGCCCGGGGTGCGCAGGTTGTCGAACAGGATGGTGGTGTCGCAGTCGTCGCCGTTGAGTTCCTTGAAGTACATGGCCTGCTTGATGGAGACCAGGTCGGTGACGCCGGAGAAGTAGCTCAGGTGGCCCTCTTTGTCGGAGCACTGGCCGGCGTTCTGGATGAAGCAGACCGAGGTGACCTCTTTG
>JASFJY010000156.1:0-6978 GCA_050119415.1 Chromatiales bacterium
GATGCTCGAAAACCTCAAACAGCGGAGGCATTTCAAAGAGGCTGTGGCATTAACGAAGGATTTCCACAAACGCTTTCCCGCAAACGATCTTACCCCTGGCCTTTATCTGGCGTTGGCCAAACTTTTCAGCGAAGATATGCAGCGCGACGACCTGGCGATGAAACTGCTGAATTTTCTCCTCAACCATTTTCAGACTCACGAACTAATCCCTGAAGTGCGGCAATATCTACGCTTGATTGAAAACCTCTCCCCTTCCTCTTGATGAGAAGGCCGCTTAGCCCGAATGTTTCACCCGGTCGCTTAAAAAGCAATCTAACTTACGGTTTTTATTTGTTCCTAAAATATAAGCAAAGTACAAAGTGTAACCGCGGGAAGGAGCGGATCAAGCGGTTTCTTGCTCAGATGTAGGTCGGGTTAGCGTAGCACAGGGATGTGCTATTTGCAGACCGAAGGATGGACTCAATCGCAAATCCGCATCTGAACATCGATACCATTCCACAACTGCATGGGCCGCTTCTGCGTTTTCCACTGGAATGCCTACTAACAGCATCCATTCTATCGCTTCTTCGCCTCTGGGAACTCACGCTTATTTTGCATATGCCGGGTAAACCGTCACAGGGTCACAGGCTTGCATGCATTTCGCTTACTATTCGGTCTATTGATAACAAGTTCCTTTACAAATCTGGTAACTTAGATTAACTTAACCTGCATCTTATTACAAATAAACAATAAGATATGTTTAATGTAAAATATCAATAATTATCTTATGAAACTTTCCCGAATTCTAGGAAAACAGATTTTAAGTAGGAGTAGTAATGAAAAGGCTTCACGTTAATAAGAAACCCTTGATTTTAAGCTTTTCTCTGTTGCTATTGACGGCAAGCGTGAATGCAGAGGTATTCGCTGAAAACCTGTCAATTGGCGCCAAGTCCGACGGATCCAGCAAGGCAGGCGGTACAAGTTACAAACAAGTTCGAGATGGCGACATGAGCACCTACTGGTCTCCCAAAGGTTCAACGGGTCGCATATCCATAAAATGGAGTTCAGCAACCACCGTAAACAGGGTGATCATTAAAGAAGCCGCAGGTTACGAAGGTAATATCGGCTCCTGGGTGCTGACAAACCATAAAACAGGTGATGTGCTCGCTTCGGGATCGGGAGCGGGAACTATTAAATTTGACTCTGTGTCGCTTAAAAAGATCAGCTTTACTATTAATAAATCGTCCGGCAAACCGGCAGTAGCGGAATTTGAAACCTATTTCGTATCTGATGAGCAGACTCAGGAACCAACACCGACGCCGACGTTAACGCCAACATCGACGCCAACACCAACATCCACGCCAACGCCAACATCGACGCCAACACCAACATCGACGCCAACACCAACATCGACGCCAACACCAACATCGACGCCAACGCCAACATCCACGCCAACGCCAACATCCACGCCAACGCCAACATCCACGCCAACGCCAACATCCACGCCAACGCCAACATCGACGCCAACGCCAACATCGACGCCAACGCCAACATCGACGCCAACGCCAACATCGACACCAACGCCAACATCGACACCAACGCCAACATCGACACCAACACCAACATCGACACCAACACCAACATCGACGCCAACGCCAACATCGACACCAACACCAACATCGACGCCAACGCCAACAGAAACACCAGAACCGAATACGGACCCCAATGCTACGACGGTGAGCAGCGCAGAAGAACTCGTATCTGCAATACAATCCGCGGAAGCCGGGTCAACCATCTATATTCGTGGCGGTACTTACTATTTCGGTGAAACAATTACCCTGGGCCGAAGCGGCAGTAAATCGCAACTGATCACTTTAAGCAAACATCCAGAAGATGATGAGCGGCCCTTACTTGACTTTTCCGCTATGAGTGAGAGCGGCAGCAATCGCGGCTTGAAGTTGAAAGGTGACTACTGGCATATTTATGGCATCGATGTGAGGAAGGCTGGCGACAACTGTCTCAATATCACTGGCTCGAATAATGTGGTTGAATTTTCCACCTTTTCAGAGTGCGCCGATACTGGAGTACAGCTTGGGAAAGGCGCCAGCGACAATCTGATCAAGAACGTGGACTCCTACTACAACGCCGACTCTTCCCTGGAGAATGCCGACGGCTTTGCCGCCAAGCTCGATGTAGGGGATGGCAACAAGTTCTACGGCTGTCGTGCCTGGAACAACCTGGACGACGGTTTCGACGGCTATCTGCGTGGCGCGGATAACGTAACCACGACCTATGAAAAGTGCTGGGTCATCCGTAACGGCTATTTAAAAGATGGCAGCCTTGGAGCTGGAGACGGTAACGGTTTCAAGACCGGCGGCAGTGATAAGAAGGACCTCAAGCACAATGCGGTTTTGATCAACACCATCGCCGCTGGCAACGCCGTGGATGGTTATGACCACAACAGCAACCGCGGTACGGTGATCATTCATAACGCCATCGCCCATGATAATAAAAGGAACATCAACTTCAGCAGTAAAAACCAGGCGTCAAAGCTGACGATCAAAAACACCATCTCCATCGGTGGGAGAGACAGTTTTGTGGCGGGTTCAACGGATATCAAGGCCAACAGCTGGCAAAACGGACGCTCCGCAACGAAGAGTGATTTTGTCAGCATGGACATTGACGAGTTGCTGAAGCCACGTAAAGCGGACGGAAGTCTTCCGGATGTGGAATACTTCAAGTTGAACAAGGGCAGCGACCTGATTGACGCCGGCGTTGATGTGGGCCTGCCTTACAACGGATCAGCGCCAGATATAGGGGCCTTTGAGTCAGAGTGATAATACCTAAATCGGCACTGCCGTTATGATGTAATTAAAGGGCTCCCTAAGTGGGGCCCTTTTTTTTGCCGGCGAGCCTCGTGGTCTATTGTTTAATGAACGAATTCGAGCCGGGTTAATCAGATCGATGAATACAGCAGGCAGCGCTGATCATAGCGTTATGGCTCAATCCAGAGTGCTGCCCCAACCGCCCCCTCCCGGCGTTTCGACCTTGAGTCTATCGCCGATTTCGAGGACAAGCGTGGTCTTGCCCGGCACGCTCTTGCCGTTGAGGCTATTGCTCCCGGCTTGTCCGGCCTCTCCTCCCGCTGCTCCCCAGGGGCTATGGGTCCGGCGTTCCGTCAACAGTGTAACTTGGGCCGCTTCCAGGAATTCGAACTCGCGTACCAGGCCGTCGCCGCCACAGCGTTGGCCCCGGCCGCCGGAACCCCGGCGCAGGGCATAGCGCCGCACCCTGACCGGATAGCGGCTCTCGATCACCTCGATGGGGGTGTTGAGGGTATTGGTCATGTGGGTCTGCAGCCCGCTCAGTCCGCCGCCCTTGCAGCCGGCGCCCATGCCTCCACCGATGGTTTCGTAGTAGTCCCAACGCCGGCCCGGCCGGTCGCTGCCCATGGCCAGGTTGTTCATGCTGCCATGACTGGCGGCAGGGATCTCCTCAGGCAACGCTAGAGCCAACGCGCCCAGTACCGCATCCACCACCCGGGTGCTGGTCTCCACATTACCCGCGGCCACCGCCGCCGGTCGCTGTGCCCGTAGCAGGCTACCGCGTGGTGCGCGGATCTCGATGGGACGAAAGGTACCGGCACAGGCCGGGGTCTGAGGCGGCATGAGGCAACGGAAGACGTAATAGACGGCAGCGGCGGCCACCGCCAGGGGGCAGTTGATGTTGCCCGACACCTGCGGGGCTGTATTGCTGAAATCGACCACCACTCCCCGATCGCTGATCTGTAACTCGACACGGATGGGGATGTCCCGCTGCCCCTGGCCGTCGTCATCCATCAGATCCTCGAAACGATAGCGGCCGGAAGGCAGTCGTTGCAGTGCGTCCCGGGCCATGCGTTCGCCATAGTCATTGAGGGCGTCGAGCCCCTGGAGAAAGCCGCTGCGTCCCCACTTCAGCAAAAGTTCCTGCAGCCGCTTGATGCCGCTGCGGTTGGCGCTGATCTGGGCGGAGAAGTCCCCCTCGGACTCCTGGGGATTGCGGTTTTCCCTCACTAGCTCGCTGAGAAAATCCCGGTCGAGGGCGCCGCGCCGGATCAGCTTGCCCGGAGGGATGACCCGTCCCTCCTGATCCAGGGTATGGGAGACCGGCATGGAGCCGGGTGTGGCGGAACCGATATCGGCATGGTGTGCCCGATTGACCACGAATGCGCTAAGGCGATCTTCGAAAAAGAGGGGGGCGATAAGGGTGACATCGGGTAGATGGGTCCCCCCCAGGAAGGGATCATTGAGTACCACCATGTCGCCCGCATGCCACTCGATAGGCCCCACGATATCGGCCATGGCGTAGGCCATGCTGCCAAGATGGACCGGAATATGGGCCGCCTGGGCGCAGAGCTGGCCGTCGGCGTCAAACACGGCGCAGGAGAAGTCGAGCCGGTCGCGGATGTTGGGTGAGAAGGCGGCGTTTCGCAGCACCTCGCCCATCTCGTCGCAAACCGCTTCGAGGCGAGAGGAGAAGACATTCAGTTCAATCGGATTCACGGGAGTACTCGTCACAGCTCAGTCATTGGCAATGGCAGAGATTCTCCCTCACAATCTACCCTGTTGCATCCCGGAACCGGCACCGCTAGAATTACCGACCGTTCTACTAGGTTTTAAACGGCATCCCGATCCCTTGCCGGACAAGAATAATTTCTATTTTACAAAGGAGTATTACCCCATGGCTCATGAACTACCTGCCCTACCTTACGCCATTGACGCCCTGGAGCCCGTCATCTCGCAAGAGACCCTGGAGTTCCATCACGGCAAACACCATAACACCTACGTGACCAATCTGAACAACCTGATCCCGGGCACCGAGTTCGAGGACGCCTCTCTGGAGCAGATCATCATGAAGGCATCCGGCGGTGTCTTCAACAATGCCGCCCAGGTCTGGAACCACACCTTCTACTGGAACTGCATGCGCAGCCCCAGCGACGACAACGCCCCCAGCGGCGCTCTGGCCGACGCCATCAACCGCACTTTTGGCTCTTTTGACGAATTCAAGAAGCAGTTCGCCACCGCCGGCGCCACCAACTTCGGCTCAGGCTGGACCTGGCTGGTACAGAACGAGGACGGCAGTCTGGAGATCTTCAACACCTCCAACGCCGGCACCCCGATGACCTCCGGCAAAAAGGCCCTGTTGACCGCCGACGTTTGGGAGCACGCCTACTACATTGACTATCGCAATGCGCGCCCCGTCTATCTCGACGCCTTCTGGAAAGTGGTCAACTGGGATTTCGTGGCCGATAACATGAGTTAAACGCACTCGTACGCCATCCTCCGATAAACCCCGGTCATTGTCTGGTGCCGGGGTTTTTTCATATCATGCACGAGTCCAATTCAGTGTATCCCCCCCTCCCATGACTATCGCCAGATAGCAACTTATCTGGCCCAAATGTTTCACCCTGTCGGTTAGTCAATTGCTGTATTGAGAGCTACAACAGATGAATCTGATGCTTTGTTTTTATTTCAAACACACAAAAGCAAATCGTATTTTTTTCTTTACTCTAGCTATTAAAAAAATCGTTATATAGCAACAATAAGTCCATTAAAGATTACAGCTCATTCGGCGATATAGCCTAGTACTATTTATCAACTTATATTTACGACCAACTCGGATGGAGAGTAAACAAATAGAATCTGCAACGGCGCTAACTAATAGGCGTATACCGGACAAGTCGAATGCATTTCTTTACCGGATTGAACGCCAACGGCTAGACAGTGAATGCCTGCGCCCCCTCGACCTCAGGCCTCATGCAAGGGGGCCGTGCAAGCGTTTCTCTTATCGTGGCAGATCACTTTGGTTGGACCAGGAAGCCTGTAAAGTCTTCCTTGAAGGTTTGAGAAATAATGCCGGAGTCTTTACCGTTGAGACCTACGAATCCATTCTCAGACAGTTTGTTGGCGAGGTAACCGACTCAAAGCAAGCAGCGAATCAGGAGATTTTCGCCGAGAATGATGGCGATCAGCTGACTGCAAGCGTGCCACCAGCTCCCGCCACGCTTGAACCAAACCGAACTGCCAACAACCATACCATCGATCTCTCCTATTTTGAAAAACGTCTTGACGATCGCGTTAAGATCCCCCTGAACGTTGAAGTGATCTGGAATGAACAGAGCTATGCCGCTCAAACCCGCGATATTTCCAAATCCGGCCTGCAGCTACGTTTAAAATCGACGATTGACATAAGAAAAAATGACCTTGTCCGTATCAATGTGGCACCGGCAGTTGATCGTCAACTCGAGCAGCCTGAACTCAATTACCGTGTAGTACGCGTTCGCCACCTTTTGCATGATATGCTCGTGGCGCTGCAGTGTATTGAGAGTGAAGCTAAGGATGGCCTGATGGCTATCTTCGATCACATTAACGCCTCTGCTCAGGCGGCATTGAGTGAACGTAATGACCCTGAAGATGCCATGCTGAGTGCTCGCGCCCTGTTGGCTGAGCGCTTCTATATGCGTTCAACCTCCATTGTGCCTTTCTTCATGTTTGAATGCGGGGAGGACGTTTCACCCTTGCGTATCATCTTTGGCAACCAGGTTAACATGAGACATCTGGTCGCCTTCAGAAACTCGCAAGGTCATTATGATTTCAGCTCTCTTGTTACGCCCAAGCGTATAAACCTGCTAACGCGGTTGGCGTTACGCGATAGCAAAGCCGACACCTTGATTGCCGTGTATCGTTCCCATGAACACAGTGCGCCACAAGTCATAGCCGATCTCGAGTGCAAGAACCATAAACATTGGTGTCGACTGCTAATCAGATCTGCAGATCAGCCGGATTTCAGGGTGTTCAAGGTAGTCGCCCGGTTGGCTCACCACCCTGTGAAGAGCCGGATTGAGAATGCGCTAGAACCATTTGCCGATAAGGGTGATGAGTCTGTGCGCAAAATGCTCAAGGTTGCCAAAACCCTGTCGATTGTTGGCGCTCTGATTGATGTGTCCGAACAGATGAA
>JASFJY010000157.1:0-6973 GCA_050119415.1 Chromatiales bacterium
GGCAGGGCCGCAAAGGCCCCGGTCGACTCTGGAGAGCGGTGTTGAGCAGCACCCACCGACGGGGCAGGCGCCGACAGGCAGCCAAACTCTCAGGTTTTGGACAGAGGGGCGGCGCGGGGGTAGCTCCCTGCGCCGCCTTTTTTATTGGGGCCTGTTAGCATTTCGCGGATGCCCGACGTTAACAGGCCCAGCAACCGGGAGTCAGCGATGAAACAGACCGTCCTCTTCGAGACCCACAAAGCCATGGGGGGCAAGATGGTCCCCTTCGGCGGTTGGGAGATGCCCCTGCACTACGGTTCTCAGCTGGAGGAGCACCACCAGGTGCGCCGTGATGCCGGCATGTTCGACGTCTCCCATATGACGGTGGTCGATCTCAAAGGCAGCGATGCCAATCCCTTTTTACGCCGCCTGCTGGCCAACGATGTGGACAAACTCAAGGTCAGCGGCAAGGCGCTCTACACCTGTATGCTCAATGAGCGGGGCGGTGTGGTGGACGACCTGATCGTCTATTTCCTCAACGACAGTTGGTACCGCCTGGTGGTCAATGCAGGCACCACCGACAAGGATTTGGCCTGGCTGCAGAAGCAGTCGGGCGGTTTCGACCTGAGTATCACGCCGCGACGCGATCTGGCGATGATCGCTGTACAAGGTCCCAACGCCCGAGCAAAGGTCCTGCCTTTGCTCTCCGAGGCCCTGCAGCAGGCCGGCGCCGTGCTCAAGCCTTTCAACGCCGCCGCCGACGGGGAGTGGTTTCTGGCCCGTACCGGCTACACCGGTGAGGAGGGTTTCGAGATCATGCTGCCCGCCGACCAGGCCGTCGATTTCTGGCGGCGGCTAAAAAGGGCCGGCGTGGAGCCCTGCGGCCTCGGCGCCCGCGACACCCTGCGCCTGGAGGCTGGTATGAATCTCTATGGCTCCGACATGGACGAGGAGACCTCGCCGCTGGAGTCGGGCCTCGGCTGGACCGTCGCCTGGGAGCCCGCCGAGCGTGACTTCATCGGGCGCGCCGCCCTGGAAGTTCAACGCAAGGACCCTGAACGACGGCGTTTTGTCGGCTTGCTATTGACCGGCCGCGGCGTGCTGCGTAACCATTTGAAGCTGTTTGCAGACGACCGGCTGATTGGCGAGATTACGTCTGGCGGTTTTGCGCCGACCCTGGAGCGCTCCATCGCCTTTGCCCGGGTCGAACCGGACACTGGCGATACCTGTGAGGTGGAGATCCGGGGCAAGCGGGTGGCGGCGCAGGTCGTCAAGCCGCCTTTCGTACGCAACGGCAAGTCACAGTTGACACAATAGAGTCGAGCCAACGGTTCACAACCCTTCCTAAACTCATATGCAAATCAGGACAAGATCATGAGCAATACACCTACGGATCTTCGCTATACCAAATCCCATGAATGGCTGCGGGATGAGGGGGATGGCACCGCCACTATCGGCATCACCGAACACGCCCAGGAGCTGTTGGGCGATCTGGTCTTCGTCGATCTTCCCGAGGTGGGCGCGACGGTGGAGGCCGACAGCGATTGCGCGGTGGTCGAGTCGGTGAAGGCGGCCTCCGACGTATACAGTCCGGTGAGCGGCGAGGTGGTCGAGGTCAACGAAGCCCTCGATGGCGCGCCGGAAACGATCAATGAAGATGCCTTTGGTGACGGCTGGATATTCAAGGTCAAGCTCAGTGACGCCGCTGAAATCGAGGGCCTGCTCGATGCCGATGCCTACGACGCTTTTGTCGCCGAGGAAGAGCACTAGAAGCACGAGAGGCGAGCATGCCATTCATCCCCCACACAGAAGACGATATACGTGACATGCTCGGCGCCATCGGCGTCGACAGCATCGACGCTCTGTTCGACGAGATACCCGCCCAGCTGCGCTGCGGCGAACTCGAGGCGATCCCGCGCGGACAGCCGGAGATGGAGGTTGCCCGCCTGATGCAGGCACGCGCCCGCGAGGACGGGCAGCCGCTCTGTTTCATCGGTGCCGGCGCCTACGACCACCATGTCCCGGCGGCCGTCTGGCAACTGACCACCCGTGGCGAATTCTACACCGCCTATACCCCTTATCAGGCGGAGGCGAGCCAGGGCACCTTGCAGTTGCTCTATGAGTATCAGTCGATGATGACGGCGCTGACCGCCATGGATGTCTCCAATGCCTCTCTCTACGACGGTGCCTCGGCACTGGCGGAGGCGGTGCTGATGGCAGTACGTGGCAATCGCAAGTCGAAGTCCAAGCGTATCCTGGTGCCACGCTCCCTGCATCCGCTCTATCGGCGGGTGGTGCGCAGCATAGTGAGCAATCAGGGTATCGAGCTTGTTGAGGTCGCTTACGACAGCACCACTGGACGGGTGGAGATGTCATCACTCGAGGCCTTTGCCGGCGATGACTTCGCTGCGTTGGTCATTGCCCAACCTAATTTCTTCGGTGTGCTGGAAGAGGTCGACCGCCTCACCGATTGGGCGCAGGCCAACGGCATGTTGGCCATTGCGGTGGTCAACCCGCTGGCCATGTCGATTCTCAAACCGGCCGGCGAATGGGGCGCGGAGGGGGTCGACATCTGCTGCGGCGAGGGTCAGCCTCTCGGCGCGCCGCTGGCCTCCGGCGGCCCCTATTTCGGTTTTCTCTGCTGCCGCGAGAAGCTGGTGCGTCAGATGCCCGGACGCATCATCGGCAAGACGGTCGATCTCGAGGGCAAGCCGGGTTACGCGCTGACCTTGCAGGCCCGTGAACAGCACATCCGCCGCTCCAAGGCGACCTCCAATATCTGCACCAACCAGGGGCTGATGGTCACCGCCGCCACCATTCATATGGCCATCATGGGTGGCGAAGGATTGCAGCGCATGGCGGCGGCGAGCCATGGCAACTGCGGCAAACTGACCCAGGCGTTGTGTAGCCTTCCGGGAGTCGAGCCGATGTTCGACGCGCCGGTGTTCCACGAGCGGGTGGTGAAGCTGCCGCTCCCGGCAAAGGACGCCTTGCGCGCCCTGGCCGCGCACAACCTGCTGGGTGGTTTCGATTTGAGCGACGACTATCCGGAACTGGAGAACGCCGTATTGGTCTGCACCACCGAGCTGCGCAGCGAAGAAGAGATCGAACAATACCGCAGTAAGCTGGAGCGGGTCATCGCCTCACAGGTACAACCGCCCTGTCAGCTGAAGCCGGACTGGTGAGCACAACAGACGCGCAAGCCTTGAAATGCACTTGATGAGCGACCGGAATCGGTCGAGACGGGAGCAAAATGATCTACGAACTCTCTAAAAGCGGGCGTCGCGCCACCGCCCAGTTCAATAGCGACAGGGCGGAGCTGTCTGACATCCCGACGGAGTTGCAGCGCCAGACCCCGGTATCTCTGCCGGAGGTATCGGAGATGCAGGCGGTGCGCCACTATACCCGGCTGTCGCAGAAAAATTTCTCTATCGACACTCATTTCTACCCGCTGGGTTCCTGCACCATGAAATACAACCCTCGGGCCTGCAACTCACTGGCCATGTTGCCGGGATTCCTGGCGCGCCACCCGCTGGCGCCCGACAGCCACAGCCAGGGCTTCATGGCCTGCCTTTATGAGCTGCAGGAAATCCTCAAACATGTTACCGGCATGTCGGCAGTCTCCCTCTCGCCGGCCGCCGGCGCCCAGGGCGAGTTCGCCGGTGTGGCCATGATCCGTGCCTATCATGACGCCCGCGGCGACAGCGAACGCAGTGAAATCCTGGTGCCCGACGCGGCCCACGGCACCAATCCCGCCTCCGCGGTGATGTGTGGCTACAAGTCCCGCGAGATCCCCACCGCCCATGACGGCGATATCGACGTGGAGGCATTGAAGCTGGCATTGGGGCCGCAGACCGCCGGCATCATGCTGACCAATCCCTCCACTGTCGGCGTCTTCGAACGGCGCATCGAGGAGATTGCCGGACTGGTGCACGACGCGGGTGGTCTGCTCTACTACGACGGCGCCAACCTCAACGCCATCCTCGGCAAGGTGCGGCCCGGCGACATGGGCTTCGACGTCATCCACATGAACCTGCACAAGACCTTCTCCACGCCCCATGGCGGCGGTGGTCCCGGCGCGGGTCCGGTGGGCGTAAGTCAGCGCCTGGCCCCCTACCTGCCGGTGCCGATGGTCGATTTCGACGGCAACGACTACATCTGGCTGACGGAGCGTGAACGGCCTGAGTCGATTGGCCGGCTATCCGCCTTTGCCGGCAACGCCGGTGTGCTGCTGCGTGCCTATATCTATGCGCGGCTGCTGGGGCGCGAGGGTATGCAACGGGTCGCCGAGTTCTCGACCCTCAACGCCAACTATCTGTTGAAACGGCTCATGCAAGCCGGCTTCGATGCCGCCTATCCGCAACGCCGCGCCAGCCATGAGTTCATCCTTACCTTGAAGCATCAGGCCAAGGAGCTGGGCGTCAACGCCATGGACTTCGCCAAGCGCATGCTCGACTATGGCGTGCATGCGCCGACCACCTATTTTCCCCTGTTGGTGCCCGAATGCCTGTTGATCGAACCCACCGAGACCGAGGCAAAGGAGGAGCTCGATCGCTTCGTCGAGATCATGCAGAGCATCAAGAAAGAGGCGCAGACTCAGCCGGATTTGGTCAGGCAGGCGCCACACACCATGCCGGTGCGTCGACTCGACGATGTGCGTGCTGCGCGTGAACTCGATCTGGCCTGGAAATCTAACCGCGAATAACGCCAATCACCGCTAACGACCGGGAATGATGATTCCGGTTTAGAGATACGGGCGTAATGATTGAACCCATATGCGGGGGTGAAGCGGTTCGGGTCTGGAATCAGGATGCGGGGTTTGGCTGCACCGGATGGATCTTTGCGTACCGATACATTCGCTGCTGCCTCTGGTAAATTCAGCACAACCAAGAATAAACATCATTAACAACAGAGAGGTTAGTTTTATGTCGGCCCTGATCTGCGGATCCCTCGCCTTCGATACCATCATGGTGTTCCACGACCGGTTCAAGAATCATATCCTACCTGAGCAGGTACATATCTTGAACGTCTCCTTCCTGGTGCCGGACCTGCGTCGGGAGTTCGGCGGTTGTGCCGGCAATATCGCCTATAACCTGAAGATGCTGGGGGGCGAAGGCAGTCCGGTCGGCACCGTCGGCGAGGATTTCGAGCCCTATGCCCGTTGGATGGATGAGTGCGGAGTCAGTCGCGACCATTTGCAGGTGATAACCGGCAGCTATACGGCGCAGGCCTATATCACCACCGACAAGGACGACAACCAGATTACCGCATTCCACCCCGGTGCCATGAACCAGGCCCATCAGATCGATGTCTCAAAGATTACCGGCTGCAGCCTCGGCATGGTCTCCCCTGACGGACGCCAGGGCATGATCGACCATGCGGCCCAGTTCGTCGAGGCCGGGGTGCCGTTCATTTTTGACCCCGGTCAAGGCATGCCGATGTTCGATGGCGATAACTTGCTGCAGTTCGCCGAGCAGGCCACATGGCTGGCCTTCAATGATTACGAGGCCAAGTTGATGATGGAGCGAACCGGCAAGACGCTGGAGCAGTTGGCGCAGATGGTCGAGGCGGTGATCGTCACCCGTGGCGGCGAGGGATCGCGTATTGTCACGCGCGACAAGTGTTACGACATTCCTGTCGCTCCCGCCAAGGCGCTGGTCGATCCCACGGGTTGTGGCGACGCCTACCGTGCCGGTCTGCTTTATGGCCTGATGAACGGCATGGATTGGCAGACCACGGGTCGTATCGCCGCTCTGATGGGAGCGATCAAGATCGAGCATGCCGGTACGCAGAACCATTTTGTTTCCATGGAGGCCTTTGCCAATCGGTTTAAGCAGGCCTTTGACTACCGTTTCTGAGTTATCTATTAAAACAGCATGTCCGGACACTTTACCGAAAGCGAATTCATCCCCCTCAACCTGGCCATTCTGACAGTCTCCGACAGCCGTACGGAGGAGACCGACAAGTCGGGCAGCACCCTTAAAGAACGGGCGCTCGAAGCCGGTCACAAGGTGGTGGACAAGTGCATCGTCCCCGATGACATCTATCAACTGCGCGCCGTGGTCTGCCGCTGGATCGCCGATAGCGAAGTGCATGTGGTGATTACAACAGGCGGCACCGGTATTACCGGCCGGGATAGTACTCCCGAGGCGATGCTGCCGCTGTTCGACAAGCAGATTGAAGGCTTTGGCGAGCTCTATCGGACCATCTCGCTGGAAGAGATCGGTACCAGCGCCATCCAGTCGCGGGCCATCGCGGGACTGGCCAACGGCACCTTGATATTTTGTCTTCCAGGCTCTACCGGCGCCTGCCGTACCGGCTGGGACAAGATCCTCAGGGCCCAGCTCGATATTCGCACCCGTCCCTGTAACTTTGCGCAGATGTTTCCACGACTGTTGGAGAAATGAATATGGCGGATTGCGGTTGCGACGCTCATCAGTCGGCGCTCAGGCCATACGACGAAGCCCTCGGCTATCTGTTGGCCCAGGCGCGGGCGGTGAGTGATAGCGAATGCCTGCCTCTGGCACAGGCACTGGGCCGGGTGTTGGCAGAGCCGGTGCGCAGCCGGGTCGATGTGCCGCCTTGGGACAACAGCGCGATGGACGGCTATGCGGTCAGCCTCAAGGATCTGACAGAAGAGGGCGGCCTGCGGGTGGCCCAACGGATTCCGGCGGGTAGCGTCGGCGGCGCTCTGGAGCCGGGCACCGCGGCGCGGATCTTTACCGGCGCACCGTTGCCGGCGGGTGCCGATGCGGTGGTCATCCAGGAGGTCTGCGAGGTGGATGGCGAGCGGCTGCGGATCACCGAGATCCCTAAGCCGGGCGCCAGCATTCGTCGTGCCGGTGAAGACATTCTGCAGGGAGAGGAGGTGTTGGCCCGAGGTACTCGTCTGCAACCGCAACACCTGGGGCTGGCGGCCTCGGTAGGCGTGGACGCATTGACTGTCTATCGCCGCCAGCCCCAGGTGTTGCGGTTGCAGACGAGTACCTCGGGC
>JASFJY010000158.1:0-6946 GCA_050119415.1 Chromatiales bacterium
CTGGAGACCACCCCGCAGACAGCAGCCATCATCCACACGCTGCAACAGGACGCCCTGTTCCAGCAACTGGCCGGCCAATGGTCAGAGGCCGTGGCAACGCTGAGTGAATACCGCAACCAATGGGGCAACAAGCATCCCAATGTGGTTGCGGCGCGCGACAACCACAACAAGCTGCGCCACCAACTCCAGCAACGCCTCTCCAGCCTCGCCCCCGGCAGCCGCCTGACACCGGACCGGCTGGTGGCCCTGAGCAGCAGCAACGCGGCGCTCTTTACCCAGATGGTGGAGCTGGCCAGCAGCGAACAGGGCATGCGCCAGCAGATCGCCAGTCTGGAACGGAACATTGCCGCACAGACCCGGTTGCTGGAGCAGAGCACCGCCGACGCCAGCACCCTGGAAGATCTGAAACGCAAGCACCAAGTGGCCACCGCTGTCTTGACCACCGCCCTGGCCAAGCTGGACATCGGCAAATCGGATCACTTCAGCGCCTATCCCTTGTTGCAATTGTTAACCAGCCCCACCCTGCCGGAAAAACCGGACAACCTGACGCGCAACCTGGCCCTGGTGGGCGGCCTGGGCGCCACTCTTTTCGTCTGCATCGGACTGCTGCTGCTATGGAACCGCAAGCCCTATCTCCGCAAACTCTCGAAGAACGCATAGTCTGGCACAGCCTGCGCGCCACCTATCTCTTCTTCGCCTTCGGCGCCCTCTATCCGGTGGCGCCTGTGCTGGGCTGGTCGCTGCTGTTGATCTTGTTGCTGCGCCTGTGGCGGGGCGAGCTGGCCATCGACGCCATCCCCACGGCCTTGTGGCTCTGGCTCGGCGGCATGGGCGTGATGCTGATCGCGCTGATTGTCGGTCACCTCGACTTTGAACTGGGGCTGGCGAAGCTGATCAAGTCCAGCATCGGCTGGGCCAAGGGCTGGGCGCTGCTGGCGATCTTTCCCCTTTTGGGCGCCCTTAGGATCCGCCCCGAGATCCTCTATCGCGCCAGCGCCCATGTCTGCCTCCACACCCTGCTGTTGTTGCCCCTGTTCATCGGCGCCTGGAAGCTGGGACTGCCACAGACCCTCTATGTCTCGCCGTTGAAGCTCATCGGCGGACCCGGTCCCGAGTTTTTCGCCGTCAGTCTCTATGAGATCGACCCCGGCAGCGGCATGCCCCGCTGGCGCCTCTTCACCCCCTGGGCGCCGGCGCTGGGGTTCGTCGCCAATATCTTCTTCATCTTCGCCCTGCAGGAGCGGGATCGCCGCTGGCGCCGGATTGGCATCAGCGGCAGCTTGGCGATGGTCCTCATGTCGGCTTCGCGCCTGGCCCTGCTGTCGCTGTTGCTGGTGTGGCTGGCCACCTGGTTCATCGGCCGCCTGCGCCATCGCGGCAGTCCCTTTGTTATCGCCGCCGGCCTGGTGCCCGGCGGCATGGCCGCGGCATCGTTGCTGGAGCTGTTCGACAGGTTCTGGCAGGGCTTTCGCAGCGCCCGCGCCGATTCCACCCGGGTGCGCGAGGCCCTGGGCCGCATCGCCCTGGAGCGCTGGCAAAACGAGGCGCCCTGGTGGGGCCACGGCATCGTCGAACGCGGCCCTCACCTGGTGGAGTTCATGCCCATCGGCTCCCATCACAGCTGGTACGGCCTGCTCTTCGTCAAGGGGGCGGTCGGCCTGCTGGCCCTGGCCATCCCCCTCTTCTTCAGCCTGGCACAGCTCGCTTGGTGGAGCGCCCGAGAGCCCCTGGCGCGGGTCGGCCTGGCCATGACCCTATTGCTGTTTCTTTACACCTTTGGCGAGAACCTGGAGATCCTCGCCTACCTCATCTGGCCTGCATTGCTGGTGATGGGCCTCGCCCACTGCCGCATCGCCGCCGTTTCCCGTCCCCAACCCGAAGGAGATCAATCCCATGCCCAAAGTCAGTGTCATTATGCCGGTCTACAACGTGGAGCAGTTCGTGGCCGACGCCGTCGGCTCGGTACTGCGCCAAAGCTTCCGCGATTTCGAGCTACTGATCATCGACGACATGTCCCCCGATGGCAGCATCGCCATCTGTGAAGGTTTCGACGATCCGCGCATCCGCATCATCCACCATCGCGAAAACCGTGGCTTGGCCGGAGCGCGCAACACCGGCATCCGCCACGCCCGAGGCGAGCTGCTGGCCTTTATCGATTCCGATGATATGTGGCGCGAAGATAAGCTGGAGAAGCACGTGGCGCATCTGCGGGCCCGACCTCAGGTCGGCGTCTCTTTCAGCCGTTCCGCATTCATCAACGAAGACGGCACGCCCAACCGCACCTTTCAAATGCCCCGATTGGAAAACATCCGGCCCAACTACTACCTATGCCGCAATCCGATCGGCAACGGCTCGGCGCCTGTCATCCGGCGCCAGGTATTCGAGGCCATCCGCTTTGACGCCAATCTGCACGGTGAAACAGAAGCCTGCTACTTCGACGAGCGTTTTCGTCGCTCCGAAGATATCGAATGCTGGATTCGCATCGCCCTGACGGCGGATGGCGCTATTGAAGGCATTCCCGAGCCGTTGACGCTCTACCGTCTCAATTCCGGCGGCTTGTCGGCTAGTCTCTTCCAGCAGCTGGAGTCCTGGGAACAGGTGATCGAAAAGACCCGCGACTACGCCTCCGATTTCATCGAAAAATGGGAGCACCTGGCCCGTGCCTACCAGTTGCGTTACCTGGCCCGCCAAGCCATTCGGCTCTATGACGGCAAAACGGCCGTGCATTTTGTGCAGCGGGCGCTGGCCAGCGACGCCGCCATCCTGGTGCAGGAACCTGGACGGACACTGCTGACGATGACGGCGGCTTATCTGCTATGGCTCTCCCCCAAAGGTCTTTATCGCGCCTGCGAGGCGACCGCGCAAAAACTGATCGGCATGATTCAGTCCCGGCGCATACGCAAAGACCTGCAGACCTCGGCTGTATGAATAGACGCCCGAGCAAACTGCTTTGCAATTTGCAACTGATACCACAAGGCCCAGTGCGAAATGCACCGGGCATCGTGGTCCTCGACTAATAACGCTTATTTATCAAACAGATACCACCATCATCAGCGTTGGCATAAAGCTCGCTATAACGTCAGGCAAGACTCGATTAAAGAGAGGGAGCACCCACGGTGAAAGTGAACAGTTCAACATCAGCATCTACCTTCAATCCATCGCGGCCGACAGCCAATCGCCATATTGAAGTCGTCGGATATCTCCTGACCCTGACGGCCACCCTGGCCCTGTTCCCCCTGTTGCTTGGTCGGGCCCTCATCGCGTTGGCGAGCCGCCGGCGCCTGTTTGACCGTTCTCCGGTCGAAGGGCCACGCGGCCGACACTTCAGCCTGCTCGCCTTTGCCGGCCAATTCCCCGGTCGCCATCTGGCCCGTTTGCTCAACCTGTTGCGCCATGAGCTCGTCTGGCTTGGCCCTTGCGTGACTGAAGCATCGAACCACTCAGCATTACGCCCCGGTCTGTTTACGCCGAAAGAGCTGCAAACACGCATCGGCATCGTCTCGCAGGAGAGCGTTCAAAATCGCACAGAGCTGCCAGACCGACTCCTGCCCTACCTGCTGTTGCTGGCCCGCACGCTGGTTGTCTCCCTGTTGACCGGAAAACGCCTGCGTCCCGCCCCTGCCCAGGTATCGCTGTTTGGGGTAAGCGTGAGTAATGAGGACCTTGAAGGGTGCTTAAGCTGGATTTTCAACCGCGTTGCAAGCGACGAACAGGCCATGGTGCCTTTCGTCAATGCCCACTGTTTCAATGTCGCTTATCGTGATGAGGCTTATCTCGATGTATTGAAAAAGGCCACCAAGGTACTGCCCGATGGCAGCGGCGTGCGTCTGGCCTGCCGTTTTCAAGGTCTGAACCTGAAAGCCAATCTCAACGGCACCGACCTCTTCCCCCATCTCTGCGCCGAAAGCGCGCAACAGGGAATACCGCTGTTTCTGCTGGGGGCCGCCCCCGGTGTGGCTGAGACGGTGGCGGGTAAGATGTGCGACCGCTACCCCGGCCTGCGGATCGCCGGTACCCAGCACGGGTTTTTCAGTGCCGAGGAGGAATCGGCGGTAATCGATCGCATCAACCGTTCCGGTGCCCGCATCCTGCTGGTGGCCATGGGGGTGCCGCAGCAGGAACTGTGGCTGGCGCGCAACCTCGAGCGCCTCCGAACCCCTGTCAATCTGGGGGTCGGCGGCTTGTTCGATTTCTACTCCGATCGTATCAGCCGCGCTCCTGTCTGGCTGCGTGAACTGGGTATGGAGTGGATCTGGCGCCTGCTGCAGGAGCCGCGCCGCATGTGGCAGCGCTACGTCGTCGGCAACCCACTGTTTCTGTTGCGGGCCTGGCGCGACAGCCGCCGGCGCTCGGCGCAACATCTGATCCGTCGTCGCGGCCGTGGACCGCAGCGACGCCTGGGCTGGTGGTTAAGAAACCGGCTCGGAGAAATGGGCAAGCGCGCCCTGGATCTCATCGCAGCGGCAATCCTGTTACTGCTGCTCAGCCCATTGCTGGCGCTCACCGCCCTGCTGATTCGCCTCGAATCCCCCGGCCCGGTGCTCTTCAGCCAGTCCCGTGTCGGTCTGCGCGGACGTCCCTTCACCTTCTGGAAGTTCCGTTCCATGTATATCGATGCGGAGCAGCGTAAGGCCGAGCTGCAGGCCCGCAACGAAATGGACGGGGGAGTGCTGTTCAAAATGAAACACGACCCCCGCATCACCCGGGTCGGCCGCCTGATCCGCCGTTTTTCCATCGACGAACTGCCGCAGCTCTGGAATGTCTTGCGCGGCGACATGTCGCTGGTGGGACCGCGCCCCGCCCTGCCCAGCGAGGTGGCGCAATACACCCTCGAGCACCGCCGGCGACTGCTCGCGCAACCGGGCATCACCTGCACCTGGCAAGTCTCCGGCCGCTCCGACATCCCCTTCCGGCAGCAGGTGGAGATGGACCTGGACTACATCCACCAGGCCACGCTGAAGCGGGATCTCCAGCTGCTGCTCAAGACCATCCCCGCCGTATTCGGCGGCAAAGGCGCCTACTGATACCAAAAGGAGAAAGTCATGCAAGCCATCGTTTTTGCCGACCGCAATGGCGAAGAACTGACACCGTTGTGCGACGCCATCTGCCCCGCGCTGCTGCCGGTGGCAAACCGCCCGTTGCTCGAATACACCTTGGACGACCTGGCTGACGCCGGCGTCGAGGAGGCGCTGATCCTAGTCTCTCGGCATGCCGACCAGGTCGAGGCCCACTTTGGCAACGGCGAGATGTGGGGGATGCGCTTTCGCTATCTCCTCTCTCGCGGCGAGGAGGCGCCGGAAGCACTGTTGCAGCGATATGCGCCATGCTTGGCACCGGAGTTTCTGGCGTTGCGCGGCGACCTGCTGCGTCCGGCGCTCTGCCGCAACTTTATCGAAGTAAGCCGCGCTATCCAGGCCGAGAAGATCGAAGCCGTTATCGACGGCGATTACGCCGGACTCTATCTGGTGCGACGCTCCGACTGCCCGCTACCGGGCTTGGCCTGGCCGCCGCAACCCAGACAGGTCGCGGACAAACTCAGCGTCTGTTACACGGGCGGCCTGTACTCACGCCTACAGACCCCCGCCGAACTCCATCACAGCGCGCTGCGGCTGCTCGACAAACACCCTGATACCGTCACCCTAGCCGGGCGCCGCATCGACCAGGAGCTGAGCGTCGGCCGCCTGAGCCGATTCCGCACCTCCAGCCTGAATGGCGGTCGGGTGATGATCGGCGACAAGGTGAATATCGATCCCAGCGCCCAACTGGCGGGACCTTTAATCATCGGCCACAACTCCTATATCGACCGCAACGCCCAGCTCAGCAACTGCCTGATCATGCCAGGCACCTATGTGGGCGAAGGATTGGCGTTGGAGAACGCCATTGTCATGGGCCATCATCTATTACGCATCGATCGCGACAGCCACATTCCGGTCGCCGACCCGCTGTTGCTTGCCCCTGTGGATCATGAGGTGAAGTCGTTGCTGAGCAACCTCCCCGACCGCCTGCTGGCCTACGTGCTGTTACTGCTCTCCCTGCCCCTCTGGCCCCTGTCGTTGCTGGCGGCGCTGCTCCATTCACCACGCCGGCCCTTGCTGCAGCGCCGTCTGCTGAGCAACCTGCCTGACGACACCCAGCTCACACCCGGTCAACGTCAAGTCACCGCCTGGCAGTTCGCCACCCGGGCGCCGCTGCTGCGCAACCTGCCGCTGCTGTGGCTGGTGATCCGCGGCCACCTGCGCCTGTTCGGCAGCGAACCGCTGACGCCGGCGCGCGCCTTCATCTCACCGCCCCGCTGGGACTACCGCCGCGAGAGCGGCACGGCGGGACTGCTGGGACCCGCCCTGTTGGAGCTGCCCGATGATGCGCCGGAGGAGGAGATCCGCCTTAACGAAATGGTCTTTCTCAAACAGACAGGGCCCGTGGCCTTGGCGCGGCGGTCGGTACAGGCTCTGCGGTTGCTCTTCAGCAACCGCGCCTGGCGCGCCGTGGACCCGGCCATTTAACGGGAGGGCGCCAACATGAGCCAGATCCTCTGCGCCATCCAACCCGGCGCCGCCTTGCGCCAGGCGCATTTTGCCGCCACCGCAGTCCGCGCGCTGGTCATGCGCGGCCTGGGACCGCTGGGGGCCTTTCTGCTAACCCTGCTGCTGGCGCGCAGCCTGGGGGCGGCGGCCACCGGCGCCTTCTATCTCGCCACCACCCTGATGACCTTCTGCGCCATCGTCGCCAAGCTGGGCTTCGACACCGCCCTGCAGCGCTTCGCCGGCGGGGCCGCCGGACGCGACGACTGGGGCACCACCCTCGGAGTCTACCGCCAGGCCAGCCGCATGACCGCCCTGCTCAGCCTGCTGGCGGCCGGACTGCTGCTGGCCATCTCCGCCCCACTGGCGGCGGTGCTGCTGGAGCCGGGGCAGCGCAGTCTGATGATCATTGTCAGCCTCGCTGT